>JAPLPD010000083.1:0-4072 GCA_026400395.1 Alphaproteobacteria bacterium
CGCTGTCGCTTCGATGAGTTGGCCATCGGGAAATGATGCCCAATTCAACCGCCTTACGAAACCCCGAAAACCCAGTATCCATAGGCCTTCAGGCCGCATTCCCCATCAGATTCACCCACTCGTTTTCCTGATGAGCCTGAATGATTAAGCTTGTGATCATCGCCGGCGGTGGCATTGGCGGACTCGCGACGGCCCTGACGCTCAACCAGCTCGGCGTCACCTGCGTTGTCTACGAAGCCGTCCGGGAAATGCGCCCGCTCGGCGTCGGCATCAATCTGCAACCCAATGCGGTACGAGAACTCTACGATCTCGGCTTCACGCCGGGCGATCTCGACCGGATGGGTGTCCCTGCGAAAGAATGGGCGCTGGTCGGCCTAAACGGCAACGATATCTATTCCGAGCCGCGCGGAATGTTGGCTGGCTACAACTGGCCGCAGTATGCGGTGCATCGCGGCCTGCTTCACGTGGCCCTGTATGACAAGCTGATCGAGCGTATGGGGCCCGAGGCGGTCAGGCTTGGGAGCCGCGTCACCGGCTACCGAAAAGACTCCGGCGGGGGGGTGACAGCGCTCGTCGAACACGCCGACGGCTCGACGTCAGAGAAGACCGGCGCGCTGTTGATCGGTGCGGACGGCATACACTCGGCTGTCCGGTCGCAGATGCACCCGAGCCAGCCGCCGATCCACTGGGGTGGAGCGGTCATGTGGCGGGGCACGACATGGGCGAAGCCCATCCGCACCGGCTCGTCCTTTGTCGGGCTTGGCACGCATCGCCACCGCATGGTCTTTTATCCGATCTCCCATCCCGATCCGCGGACCGGCCTCTGCATGGTCAATTGGATCGCGGAGGTGACGATGGACAATGCCGACGGCTGGAAGCAGAGCGGCTGGTTTCGGCAGGTTAACATCGACGACTTCGCCCACCATTTCGCAAGCTGGAAATGGGACTGGCTCGATGTCCCGGCTTTGATCGCGCATGCGGGTGTTGCCTTTGAAAATCCCATGATCGACCGCGATCCCGTCCCTACATGGCGCGACGGGCCGGTGGCGCTCCTCGGCGATGCCGCGCACGCGATGTATCCGACCGGCTCCAACGGCGGCAGCCAGGCTATCGTCGATGGCCGTATCCTGGGTGCGGCCATGGCCGAGCACGGCGTCACCCAGGAAGCGCTTGCCGCCTACGACGCCAAGCTATGCGGCCCTATCTCGCAACTGATCCTGCGCAATCGCGGCGCCGGGCCGTTCGGGCTCTTCAACCTCGTCGATGAACGTTGCGGCGGCACATTCGACAACATCGACGACGTCATCCCTGCCAAGGAACGCACGGAATTCATGGCGGGCTACAAGGCCGCCGCGGGGTTCGCGGTCGAGAACCTCAACAAGGCGCCGCAGACGATCCCGGACGGCTCACGCGTCCGAAGCGCGTGAGCCGATTGAAGCACTCGGCGCTTTGCTTCGATGAGTGCGCGGTCTAGTTCTTCCACTCGACCGTCAGCACATGGTTCTTCTTCGGGTAATAGAGGCGGAAGCCCTCCCAGGTGCTTTGCCGAGCGGGATGCGTCGCGAAGCAGCGGGCATCGATGCAGATAACCGGCCGCCAGTAGAAGTAGCCTTCGCCTTCGACCGCACCCTTCACGCCGCGCTCCTGAAGCCAGGTCGCGCGATATCGCGTGCCGATCTTGTCGGATGAGCGGTCGCCGTAGGAATAGTCGATCTGGCTCAAGTCGGTGTTGGGGTGGGCCACCAGCCAGCCCATGTCCGAGCCGCCCCATGGAAGGCATGAATCCCAACGGTCGGTTGTAACGAGCACCGGGCCTTCGGCCTCGCGGTCGAATTTGTCGCAGCGCTGCTTCTCGACAAGCTGATCGAGGCTGACGACGAACCCGGAGAACCGGCTTTTGGGATCGTGGAGCGTGTAGTCCTGGGAGCCGACTGCGGCCCGCGGCGTGTTTCTGTACCAGGGGAAGGCGTCGCTGTAGGTGTCGGGCAGCGGAGTTGCGGCGTTGCGCTCCGTGACGGTGAGCTTCGCTTCTACGACACGCAGTCCGTCGATGCCGGCGCCGAACAGCTGTTGCTGGCGATAAGACGTCATCGTCCTGACGTCATCGACGTTGTCGTAGCGGAGCGCGTGCGCGTAGGGCACGGCGATGCGGCGGTCGACCACCCGATTGGACGGGACCGCAGGGTCGAACGTATAGACCTCGCCGCTGGCTGCGCCGATGCTTGGACAGAGATTGAGTTCGGTCAGGATGAGGATCGAGCGGTCGGTCAGTACGACGAAAGGGTTGCTGCCCCGGCGGATGGTGCCGATCTGCGTGCCGGTGTTCCAGTTGCTGCGGCGGGTGCTGATGCAGTCGGAATAAACCTTGCCGCTGACGGTCCGGTCGCCATCGGCGAGTGTGATCTCGGTCATGGTGCGGTAGTTGTCGATCTCGCCCTCGCGGGCGCGCTCGATCACGCTCAGCAGGATGGGCAGGCCGATCAACAGCGCGACGATCCCGCCGATGGCCGAGAGCCAGACCGTGCGCGGCTTCATTTCATGGCTCCGTCAGCCGGAATATTGCGGCACTCTAGCCGCTTCGCGCCGCCACCAGCGAGCCTTGGCGACCCTTGCGGGCAGGCCCTCCGATCCGCTACATAGGGTGCATCGGATGCCCAGGGTTAACGCGCGGTTAACCCGTTTCCGCCACCCTGGGAACAGCCGAGGATGAGGGATTTTCAAGGCAAATGACGACGCGCCGCACCATTTGCGCGATCGCCCCGGGGGCCGTTCAGGCCCGTCCGGATGCCGTACTCGTTCTTGGCGGGCTCCTGCTGCTTATCTGCCCCTGAGGGCCGGCTGGGCGCTTGCGCCTGGGCACTCAGGGGGTTCGCAGACAACAGGAACCCCGGAGCGCCCTTGGCGGCGCCAAGCGAGAAGGACCATTTCCATGAGTACGCCTGTAAAGTCCGATCAGGACCGCGTCGTCATCTTCGACACCACCTTGCGCGACGGGGAGCAATGCCCCGGCGCCACCATGACCCACGACGAGAAGCTCGAAGTCGCCGAACTGCTCGACGACATGGGCGTGGACATCATCGAGGCAGGCTTCCCGATCGCCTCGGAGGGCGATTTCGCCGCCGTCCACGAGATCGCGACACGCTCCAAGAACGCTGTGATCTGCGGGCTCTCCCGCGCCGCCTTCAAGGACATTGACCGCTGCGCCGAGGCGATCAAGCCGGCCAAGCGCAAACGCATCCACACCTTCCTGTCCACTTCGCCGGTGCACATGAAATACAAGCTCCAGAAGGAGCCGCACGAGGTGCTCGACATGGTGGTCGCGCAGGTCACCCGCGCGCGAAGTCACACCGACGACGTCGAGTGGTCGGCCGAGGATGCCACCCGCACCGAGCACGATTTTCTGTGCCGTTGCGTGGAGGCCGCGATCAAGGCCGGCGCCACCACGATCAACATTCCCGACACCGTCGGCTACACCGTGCCGGACGAATACTTCAAGCTGATCGCCATGTTGCGCGAGCGCGTGCCGAACGCCGATCAGGCGTGCTTCTCGGTGCACTGCCACAACGATCTCGGCATGGCGGTGGCGAATTCGCTGGCCGGCGTCAGCGCCGGAGCGCGGCAGATCGAATGCACGGTCAATGGCATCGGCGAGCGGGCGGGCAACGCCGCGCTGGAAGAGGTCGTGATGGCGATGAGCGTGCGCAGCGACGTGCTGCCGTTCCGCACCGGCATCGACACGACGATGCTGACGCGCGCCAGCAAGCTCGTATCGGCTGCGACCTCGTTCCCGGTGCAGTTCAACAAGGCGATCGTCGGCCGCAACGCCTTCGCCCATGAGTCCGGCATCCACCAGGACGGTATGCTCAAGCACACCCAGACCTACGAGATCATGACGCCGGAGACCGTCGGCGTGAAGCAGACCTCGCTGGTGATGGGCAAGCACTCCGGCCGCCACGCCTTCGTGCACAAGCTGGAGGAGATGGGCTACAAGCTCGCCGCCAACCAGTTGGAAGACGCCTTCGTGCGGTTGAAGGCATTGGCCGACCGCAAGAAGCAGATCTACGACGAGGAT
>JAPLPD010000083.1:4130-4934 GCA_026400395.1 Alphaproteobacteria bacterium
GGCGCTGGTCGATGAGGAGATCGCGCATGCCCAGGATCGCGTGAAGCTGGTGTCGCTGTCGGTGATCGCCGGCACGCGCGGGCCGCAGCGCGCCACCATGAAGCTCGACATCGAGGGCCGCGCGGCGCTCGAAGAATGCGACGGCAATGGCCCCGTGGACGCGATCTTCAACTGCATCAAGTCGCTGGTGCCGCATGAGGCGAAGCTCGAACTCTACCAGGTTCATGCCGTGACCGAAGGCACCGACGCGCAGGCGGAGGTGTCGGTGCGGCTCGCCGGCGAGGGTCGTTCGGTGACCGCGCGCGGCGCCGATCCGGACACGCTGGTGGCTTCGGCGAAGGCGTATCTCGGCGCGCTGAACAAGCTGATGGTTCGCCGCCAGCGCGGCGGCGTGACGGTCAGCGAAGGGCGGCTGCATTCGACCGAAGTGGGCTGAGCGGCCCGCTGCGATGGATCAAATGACGGATGCCGCGCTGAAGCTCAGCGCGGCATTTTTCATTTCCGATTCCCGTGCAAAAGATCGATGCGACACAATTGCGCCATGACGATAAACGCGCATTCACGCAGCGATCAATCCGCATTCAGAAAAATGCCAATTCATTGAAGAATCCCGCTCGAAGGCATGACCAAACTTTAAATTGCTGCGAAGGCTGCGTGGCCCATTTGCGGATTCCTGCGCAAGCCGGACACGATTCCTGTGATCTCGGACAGCCGGTGATAACGGGCTGAGGCGCGCTCCCGTCGACATTCGAATCAGCTGATTGGGCCTCCTGTCAACAACAGGGGGCGACCGATGCCGGCGGA
>JAPLPD010000021.1 GCA_026400395.1 Alphaproteobacteria bacterium
CATGGCGGCGATTAAACGGCGAGAACCAGTTGCCAAAGGTCGTTCAAGGAGTCAAATTCAAAAACGGAATCGAGGTCACTGAAATGCCGGCTCACCACGCCGCCTGATCAACCTCGTCACCCAAAATCCCGCATAGCTCCCGCCGCGCCACCAACCAGCGTGATGAGTTGGCGGCGGTTCATTCGATCACCCTGTCAGCACGCGCCAAAAAAAGCGGTGGAACGATCAGGCCAATCGCTTCCGCGGCCTTCAAATTGATCACTAAGTCGAGCCGACCCGGCTGCTCTATTGGCAGATCGGCCGGCTTGGCCCCCCTGAGAATTTTGTCAACGTACACTGTGGAGCGACGGAAGGCGGCGTAATAGTTAGGGCCATAGCTCACCAGCCCGCCAGCCTCGACGAAGCCCTCGAACGGGTAGATGACCGGCGCGCGCAGCTTGAGCGCGCCCTCCCGGATGGCATCGCGAAAATTGAACAGGCGGCCGGAGAGCATGACGATCAGTGCGCCGGGCTTATCGGGCCCGAGCGCGGCGAAGGCGGCCTCGACGCTATCGCGGTCGCGCACCGGCATTTGTACGAGCTCTATGCCCTTGCTGCGCGCGGCCTTCTCGGCCAGAGCGTTGAAGCGGACCGCCCCCGCATCGGCGGCGTCATTGATGAAGCCTATACTCCTGACGCCGGGCATCAACTCGCTGGCCATCTCAACGTGTTTGGTGAGCACCTCATCGTAGTGAACCGCAACGCCGGTGATGTTACCGCCCGGACGCGACAGACTTTGCACCAACCCGCTCTCCACCGGGTCGTAAGAAAGACCGAGCACCAGTGGGATGATCGAGGTCTTCGCCTTCATGAGCGAAACCACCTCGCTGATGCCGGACAACACCTTCGGATTGAGCGCGATCAACTCGTCGATCAGCTTGGGTAATCGCGTCGCATCGCCATTCCCGTAGCGCACTTCCAGCCGGTAGTTACCGCCGTCGGTCCAGCCGAGCTCGCCCAGACCGGCGCGGATCGATTCCTCGTATGGATTCACGACCCGTTCGTTTGCGACCCAGAGCAGTCCGACCACCGGCATCGGTTGCTGTTGCGCCCTCGCCGCCACCGGCCACGCGGCCGCACCACCGACAAGACCGAGAAACTTACGCCGCCTCATGCCCGCCTCTTGGATCAGAAGCCAGCATCGTAGCGGCTTGATGAGGCCATCTGATAGGGGCTTGTGCGGTGCGGTTCACGGAAGCCTCCGATTAGCAAAAAGCGGCGCTTAGGGTAATAACGACCGAATGCAATGCAGCAAACATAGGCTCTATTCGATCACTCGATCAGCCCGCGCGAGTAACGTCGGCGACACTTCGATGCCGAGCGCCTTCGCCGTTCTCAAGTTGATGACGAACTCGAATACCGTCGGACGCTCGATTGGCAACTCCGCCGGCTTCGCTCCCTTCAGTATACGATCAACGTAGTAGGCGAGCCGCCGGTAAGATTCTGCGAGCCGTGGCCCGTAGGTGCACAATGCTCCAACCTCTGCGAAATCTGCCCAACCCGAGACAACCGGGACACGGTGGCCACTCGCAAAATCGATAATCTTCTGACGATTTGCGAACGTGACCGGGTCTGGGAATACGACGATCGCCTGCGGCGGGTCTGCAGCCATGCTCGCAAGGGCCCGTTCGAGTTCGGCGGGACTCGGGGTGGGAAAATATTGCACCGTTATGCCGAGTCTTTGGGCCATTTCCACGGAGTTAGTGCGCTCCAGTTCTTCGCCAGCGTGTGTAGGGCTTGCAATAATCGCCACGCGGCGGAGTTGCGGCATAATTTCGCGCAACAATTCAAGTCGCTTGCCGTTTAGCTCAATCGACATGACGGTGATGCCAGTCATGTCACGGCCAGGCCGGGCCAGGCTATCGGCAATGCCTGCTAATACCGGATCGGAGCTGAATACATAAACGATGGGGACCGTTGTGCTGACTTTCTGCAGCAGCCGGGTGGCGGCGCCTTGGGTGGCAATCAAATTGACTGGAAGCCTCGTTAGTTCTTCAGCGAGGAGCATGACGCCGCCGACATCCCCATCGGCGTAACGTGCAGCGATCGTAAGATTGCGGCCTTCGATGTATCCTTGAGCGGCAAGTCCGCCGCGCAGCGCATCAAGGAATGGGTTTACAGATGCGGCCGATCCAGTGGTAACCCAGCCGATACGCGCGATCTTGGGCTGCTGCGCCCGCGCCACCACCGGCCAAGGAGCTATGCGGGATTTTGGGTGACGAGGTTGATCAGGCGGCGTGGTGAGCCGGCATTTCAGTGACCTCGATTCCGTTTTTGAATTTGACTCCTTGAACGACCTTTGGCAACTGGTTCTCGCCGTTTAATCGCCGCCATG
>JAPLPD010000304.1 GCA_026400395.1 Alphaproteobacteria bacterium
CATGGCGGCGATTAAACGGCGAGAACCAGTTGCCAAAGGTCGTTCAAGGAGTCAAATTCAAAAACGGAATCGAGGTCACTGAAATGCCGGCTCACCACGCCGCCTGATCAACCTCGTCACCCAAAATCCCGCATAGCTCCTGATCAGGTCCGTCATCGCTTGCGCGGCGCCCCGATAGGGAATGTGCGTGATGTCTACGCCAATTGCGTGATTGAGCAGCGCGCACGCAAGATGACCGGCCGAGCCGTTGCCGGGAGAGCCGTATTTGAGCTTGTCCTGGTTCGCCTTGGCGTAGGCCATGAACTCCTGCAGATTATTGGCGGGCAAGTCCTTGCGCGTGATCAGCACGAAAGGCTGGTCGGCGATGAGGACAACGGGTGCGAAATCGGAGGGCTGATAGAGCGGGTTCTTGTAGAGGAACTTGTTCTGCGCGTGCGTTCCGGCGGTCCCGATCACGGAATGATAGCCATCGGGCGGGGCTTTCGCGACCCGCGCGCTGCCGTTCATTCCGCCGCCGCCGGCGATGTTTTCGATGATCACCGACTGGCCAAGCAGCTCGGACATTTGCGGCGCGATGATGCGCCCCAGCACATCCGCGCCAGAGCCCGGCCCGTAAGGCACAACCATGGTCAGTGGCCGTGTCGGCCAATCCTGCGCTGTACCTTGAACGACAGACGCAATCAGCGCCGCAGAAACACAAACCGCCGTCAATTTCGACATGGCATATTTCCTGACTTGGCCCGGTCAAAATGTCAGCAAGATGCATGCCAAATGGTCACGGCGCGGAGCTCAATCGAGCAGAGCGCGCACTACCGGCGGCTGAGGACGCCGAGCTTGCCGTAAGCGCCGCTGCGGTCGTCGCTGTCGGTGGCCCAGCCGGCGCCCGCCGACCACTCCCAGTCGCCGGCGCGCAATCCGGTGACGTGCAGGCCGGCGCGGAATTGCCTGTAGTTGTCGCCGGCGGCGAACGCTTGCAACTCCGGTCCGACGTAGAAGGTGTCGAATGCGCGAAGCCCCGCGGCGATGCGCGCGTTGTAGCTTGGGCCTGTGGTGGAGACCGAGGCATCCGCCGCCAGCATCGTCGTCGCGGTCGGCTGATACCAGAGTTCGAAACCGGCGCGTGCGCCGTGATAGCTGCCGCGAAGTCCCGCGCTCGGGTCATCGGGCGACAGGCGATGCTGCTGGAAGTCGTATCCGACGAACACCGTTGCGGTGAAGCGCTCGCGCACGAACCGCCAGCCGGGCGAGACCGAGCCGGCGATCAGCCGTCCAGCAACATCGGTGTTGCCCAGCGCGCCGGAGTTGTAGCGATACGCCCCGCCGCCTAACATGAGCTTGAGCACCGGGCCATCGCGATCGAGGCCGTTCGGGGTCCACAGCAGCCCGCCGTGGGAGAAGCCGCCGTGGCGCCACAGGTCGGTGGTGGAGAAGAGCAGCAGTCGTGCCGAGTCCTGGCTTTGCGGCGGAGGTGCCCGATCGAGCGCATTCAGGATGTGGGTGTCCTGGTCTTCGGCGGCGCGATCGGCCGCAGCATCGCTCGCTGTAGCGCGACAATCTGGATGAGAACTCCGCGACAATCAGGATGGCCATTTTGGCGGTCGCGGCGAGGAGATGATTGTCGCGGCGCGACGATAACGCAAGCGATATTTTCGTGACGCGTGATTTGATTGTCGTGGAGCG
>JAPLPD010000319.1 GCA_026400395.1 Alphaproteobacteria bacterium
GCCGCTTCAAGGCTGGGCACCGGTGTCATCGATGAAGTCGTGGTAGAATTCCTCATGGCGTTGCTCTCCTCGCGGATTCGACACCCCGAGCCTAGCGGCTCAAGGCGGGCAACGCCTGCCCTCCTACTTCAACATTGATCGGGACATTCCCTGATAGACCACAGAGCAGACGTCCTTCGGGTAATACGGCGAGAACACGCGGTTCAGCACGACTTGCGCTACCGCCTGCTGGCCGCGCGCGGGCTCGTTGCGCGCTTCGAAATAGATCGCCTGCGCAAGACACTTCTCGGCCTTGTCATACTCCTTGCCCTGCAGTTCGAGGCGCTGGGCCGGGCTCAGCGGCGGCTTCGGCAGCGGCAACGCGATCATCACGGATCTGGGATAGTCCTCGCGAGGAGGTTCGGCGAGCAGGCTGGCCCGCTGAACCGGCGCGGGCTTCGGCGTTTCAGCCACCGGCGCAGCCGGCGCGGCGGCCTCTTCGGTCTTCGGCAACTCGCTCAGCACCTGCGCGTCGGTTTCCTTCGGCGCTTCGAAAACCATCGGCGCTGAGAGCAACGGCCGCTCGCCAGCATTGTCCGGCAGCGCGCGTGGCATCAGGCTGGCAGTCACGGTCACTGCAGGTGCAGGCCCGGCAGTGACCGCCGCGGTGGCCGGAATTTCCATCACCGCGCGCGGAGCGGCGGCGGGCTCGGGCGGCGTCACCGGGCGCACGACAACATCGCTGGGCATCACATCGGACACCTGCACCTGCGATCGCGCCACGATGCTCTGTGCGACGACAACGGGACGGGGGGGAACGGGCTCGACCTGCTCGGCCTGGCTGGGGAATTTCATGTTGAACTTCGTCATCGCCGCCGACAGCGCCTGCGCCGTCAGCTTCTCAGGCATACCGTAGGCGCCCGCGGCGCCGACCACGGCCAGCATGCCGACGCTGCCCGCGACCGACCCGATGAATGTCCGCCGTACCGACGCCGCTGCTTCGTCCAGGATCGCTTTGTTGTTTCGCATCGAAGGCCCCTCGAATGCAGATTAATCCTAGGTTCTCAGGGGCCACTCATAGCGCCGCCACGGCCGCGCGCGGCGACGTTCGCGAATTAACGTAAAATTGAATGGCTAACGCTGACGCGGCGTGCGCGGATCGCGCGTGTTTCGCGTCAAAACCAGCCGGCGCCGCGCGCGGCGCTCCACAGCAGGCGCAAACCCAGCAGCGTTAACGCCACTTGCAGCACCAGCCGGAAGTGCTGTTCCTTGGTGCGCAGCAATGCAACCTCGCCGATCCAATTGCCGACCGCGCCGGTCGCGATCATTGCCAGAATCAGGGGCACATAACGCCCGATGGCGAATCCGATGAACCCGAACGCTACGACCTTGGCCAGATGCGACATCATCATCAGCGCGCCCATGGTGGCGACATGGACGCGGCGGTCCGGCGTCGAAGCAGCAATGAACGGCGCAAGCAACGTCCCCGTCGCGCTGACGAACACCCCGAGGAACGTCGTCACGAAGCCGAGCACCCCGAACCGGCTACGCTCGCTGCCGAGCCGTCCAAACTTCGGCATCCATGTCACAAACAGAATGAAGGCGCCGAGGATAAACTCCAGCCACATTGTGCTCAGCGAAACGAACACCCGAGCGCCGGCCGCGGCCCCGATCAGCGAGCCGATCACGAACGGCACCACCGCCGGCCGCATGACATGCCGCCACATGATCATGGTGCGGGTGACGCCGGAGCCCAGCATCACCACCGTGTGAACCGGAATGAGGGCCAGCGGCGGCATCACCGTGGCCATCATGCCAAGCAGCACGATGCCGCCGGCCGCGCCGGTGAAGACGCCGATGAAGGCCGTCACCAGGGACGCCACCATCAGCCCGAAAAACAGAAGCGGCCCGACATCGGGCGTTCCAAGAAATTCCATTGCGATGCGCTGAACCCCGACTCTTTGTCGCGAAAACCGCTATCATGGCCGCCATGCTTCGCATACCGGCTCTCGTCTCGGTCTTCGCTGCGGTCGTCGTCTCGGTCCTGCCAGGGCTCGCCCAGGCCGCCGAACCCACGCCGCTTTGCATCTACGAGGGCCGGTCGTTCAGCGAAGGCGCCCATGTCTGCGCGCAGGCCAGCATGGTCCTCACCTGTTCGATCGTCAGCGACCGCCCGGTCTGGAAGGTCGTCACCGATCGGGATGTCAGCCGCCTCTGTGTCACGCCCTCCACCCGGGAGGGAATGAGCCATCGGGAGCGCCGCCACATCGCCCGGCGTTCGCCGCCGGCACCGGCAATACAGCCCGACCCGCCGGCCACCGGCTCGGCGAAATGCTTCGTCTTCAATGGCAAACGCTTCTGCGAGTGACGGCTACTGGCCCATGCCGGCCGAGCGGCCGCGGGCGATACCCAGCGTCAAAATCCGGTTGAGAAGATCGGGATATTTGATCCCACCGTGCAGCGCCGACTGGGCGAACTCCTCGATCTTTGCGATCTCGGGATTGGGATTGGCCTCGATGAAATACGGTGTGCCGTCGGCGGCGAGGCGGAAATCGATCCGCGCGTAGCCCTCAAGGTCCAGCGTGCGGCAGATGCGCTTGACCATGCTGTCGATGCGCGCCGCGACACCCGCCGGCAGATTTTTGGCCGGCCCCTCCACGACGCCGTGACGCTCCTGGTATTCGAGGTCGTGCTTGACCTTCTCGGTGGCGATTGGCCGCGTGCCCTGCGCCAGATCGCCGAACTGCAACTCCCAGATCGGCAGCACACGGCGGCGGTCGTTGCCGAGCACGCCGACGTAAATTTCCCGGCCTTCGATGTACTGCTCGGCGATCGCCGGCGTGCCGATCCGCTCGTGGATGAAGGTGACGCGCTCGCTCAGCGCCTCGTCGCTCTCGACCACGGAAGCCTGGGCGATTCCCATCGAGGCGTCCTCGATCAGGCTTTTAACGATCAGTGGCAGTTGCAGGCGCGGCGGCCGCTTGACCTTCCGCCCCATCGGGAACACGGCGAAGGCCGGCGTCGGCACACGGTGATAGTGGACAAGCTTCTTGGCCAAGTCCTTGCCGCGCGACAGCACCAGGCCACGCGGGTTGCAGCCGGTATAGGGCACCCGCAGCAGTTCGAGATAGCTCACAACGCTGTGGTCATAGACCGCCTCGCCGTGAAACTCCTCCAGCAGGTTGAACACAACGTGCGGCTTGAAGCTCAGGACCGCCTCGCGGATCGGCGCCAGTTCGTCCTTCACGCCGAGCGGTTGCACCTCGTGTCCGATGCCGCGCAGCGTGCTGACCACATCGTATTCGGTTTTCCAGACGTGCTTTTCCTGATCGCTCAGTCCTTTCAACGAATCCGGCGGAACCAGATCCGGGTGTGTCAGCATCAGAACGCGGAGCTTTCTCATAGCGCTATCCACTGCCGCCGCAGCGGGCTGTAAAGCGAATGCACCGTCTTCGCCGTCAGCAGGACGGTGAAATCGGTGCGCAACTGCCGCTCGTTCCCCGCCGCCCGCAACTTCAGCTCCCGGCAGCGCTCGACCATCTCGTCGAGCACCTGGTCGAGGGTGAGCTGATATTCGCCGGTCCACTTGGAAACCAGCCGCCGGATATCGCCGCGATGATGCCGGATGAAGGCGGCGGCCGGCGGCGAATGACGATGCCGGGGGTTGTTGGAGAAGATACGCAGCAAATCGCGGTCGTAGGCGCGCGGCGCATCGACCGAATAATGTTCGAGCTTCTTCTGGTAGTGCTCCTGCAGCGTCGTGCGCAGGGAGCGCAGCGGCTCAACCTCGGTCCGCCGCGTCAGCCTTGGCTTTTCCTGGGCGATCTCCGCCATCAACTCGTCCACGTATTGCAATTTCTTCAACGCCGGCCAGCCCTCGTAGCGCTTGCGCCAATTCGATCGCGGGGTGAGCCAGACCGCGAAAGTCTCGGCGAAATCCTCATCGGGATGGCTTTGCGCATACCAAAGCCGCAGGTGCTGAACGAAATTGCGACTCGCCGGATCGGCCCGATAATAGCTCGGATAGCGTGTCGATGAACGGCCGAACAGCCGCCGCCAACGCGGATGCCGGTGCAAGTCATAGGAGTGCTGCATCACATGGCCGGCCTCGTGTCGAAGGATGCGCATGCACTCGGCGTGCGTACCGCCCTCGACGTCGATGATCATCTTGCGTTCGAGACGCATCAGCCGCGGATGGGCGAGATAGAACGGAAACGCGATGCCCGGCGAGTCGCTGGGGCTGAACCATTCGCTGGACAGCCAGCCGTGCGGCCTGACCTTCAGCCCCTTCTCCGCCATCTCGCCCTGCAGTTCGCGCAGGCAGTCGGCGAGCCAGGTGCCACGCATCGGCAGCTTGAGATCCATCAGCCGCAGCTTCAGCAAACGCTCGTCGGGCCAGGATGCCCAGCGTGGCTGGCGTTTGGTCTTGCGCGGCCTAGGCGGCATGGCGTTGCGGTTCCTCCGGCAGGGTCCGGGCCTGCCATAGCGAAGCCCGCCAGCGTACGGCAATCAGGATTGTGAACGCCAGACCGACCGCCGCATAGAGCGATGCGGTGGCCCGGAAGCCGATCCAGCCGATCAGCCCCCCGGCCACCAGCAGGCCCAGCGGCAGGCTATAGATGGCCAGCATCCGCACTCCCATGATCCGGCCCCGGTAGCGCGGGGTCGAAGCGCTGAGCAGGATCACCGTGTGGCAGACCATGGTGAGGCTCTGGGCGAAGCCGCACAGCACGAGCATGAATATGCCGGCCCAAAGCACGGTCATTTGGGCGAAAACGAACACCAGGATGTGCCAGATCACCCCTGCAACAATCATGATGCGGGCCAGCTCGGTCTTCATACCCGAACGGGTCATGATGATGGAGCCGACGAACGCGCCGGCCGCCACGCTGGCGATCAAATAGCCGAGCCCGGTCTGGTCGGTGTCGAAGATTTCCTTGGCGGCGTAGGGCATCAGGCCGTTGGTCAGCGGAAACACCGCGAAGTTGAACAAGAAGGCGTACCAGACGACGGCGTGCAGCCGCGGCGTGTTCCACACCAGCAGCGCGCCCTCCCAAAGTTCGCGCCAGGGCGATGGCTGCTCGTCTGCGGTGATCTCCTCTTTTTTGCGCGCTCCGCCCGCCACGACCGTGTTCCAGGTCAGGATCGCACTGACCGCATAGAAGAACGTAATCGCGGCGTAGCTTGGACCGATGCCGATCGCCGCGAACAGGCCGGCGCCGGTGAGCGCGCCGAAAATTCGCGCGGTGTCGGTGGTGGTGCGCGAGATACCCATGGCAGGCATCAGCGTCGCCGCGGGCATTGTGTCGGCAACCAGCGCGCCGCGCAGACCCATGTCGGATGGCCGGACGATGCCGGTGATGGCCGCGAGCGCAAGCACGATCACCGGCGTCAGCCGCCCGGTGAAGGCCAGGATCATCAACATCCCCGCCACCAGCGCGTACACCGTCCGCATGCCCGAGAGTATGTTGCGATGGCCGATCCGGTCGCTCCACACCCCGACCATCGGTGCGATCAGCGTGCCGCCGTAGAGCAACGCCCCGAACAGCGTGAGCATCACCACGGAGCCGGTCTCGACCAGCACGTACCAGCCGAGGATCAGCGTCTCCATCTCGAATGCCCACGACGTCAGTAGGTCCGCCGGCCACTGGAACCGGTAGCTGCGGATGCGGAAGGGGGCGAGCGCGCCGAATGGGGGCATTTTGTCAGCGTGTTGCGACGGGGCGAATCTGGCGGGGCGAACTGCCCGCAACCTTAGCAAAAGCCTGCCTTGCAAGTGGGCATCGTCTTGCCCGTTTGGCCAAGGAACCGGCGCGGTCTGTGGACGTTGAGAGGCGGGGTTCAGGTGTGGCGACAGAGTTCCGCGGGTTCGAAATCGCGAACCGGCCTTTGATGTGGAGCTACCATGAAATCAAAATCGAACCTGTTCATCGGCGGTCTGGCTCTCGCCGCGTTGATGATCGCCGCCCTCCCCGCCGCCCCGGGCATCGCGGCTGGCTCCGGCGAACGTCCGGCCTTCGAGGTCGATCGCAGCGCCAAAGGTAACCGGTTGGCGCTCTCTCGCAGCAAAGCGGTCAAGCAGGCGCCCACCGAAACCGCGCGGGACATGAACAAGACCCCAGAGCCGGCCAGCAAGCCCAGCATCATGGATGGCTGCGACCCGATGTTCAGCCCGGTCACCGTGCCGACCATGGCGCATATCGCAGGCCGCTGCGTCGGCTGACAATCAATCAGAGCAGATTCGTAAGTGTGGGGCGGCCTGTCGGCCGCCCTTTGCTTAACGAATTGAGCAGCAGCTAGCGGATCGGCGGCGCGTACAGGATTCCGCCGGCGTTCCACAACTGGTTCAAGCCGCGGGGAATGCCGAGCTTGGAGCCCGACCCGACGTTGCGCTCATAAACCTCGCCGTAGTTGCCGACGTGGCGGATGATGCGCACCGCCCAGTCCTTGGTCAGCCCGAGTTCCTCGCCGTATTCGCCCTCGGTGCCGACGAAGCGCATGACGTCGGGCTTCTTCGATTTCAGCGCGGCATCGATGTTCTTGGAGTCGATGCCGAGCTCCTCGGCGTTTATCATCGCGAACAGCGTCCACTTCACGAGAAGCAGCCAGTCGTCGTCCTTCTGCCGCACCACCGGGGCCAGCGGCTCCTTGGAAATCACGTCAGCCAGGATTTCATGATCGGCCGCCTTGGTGGACCGCAGCCGGATCGCATAAAGCTGCGATACGTCGGCGGTCAGCGTATCGCACTGCCCGGTGTCGTAGGCCTTGAACACCTCGTCCACGGTCGTGAACTTCTTCGTTTCCAACTTCATGTTGTTGGCGCGGAAGTAGTCGGCCAGGTTGAGTTCCGTGGTGGTCTCGCTCTGCACGCAAACCTTGCTGCCGTCGAGCCCGAGCGCGGTTTCGATCTTGCGCGAGCGCGGCACCATGAAGCCCTGGCCGTCGTAATAAGAGACGCCAGCGAAGTGCAGGTAGTATTCGACCTCGCGTGACATGGTCCATGTGGAGTTGCGTGCGAGCACGTCGACCTTACGCCGGCCGAGGTCGTCGAACCGCTCCTTGGCGTCCAGCGGTACGAACTTCACCTTCTTCGGGTCGTTGAAGATCGCCGCGGCGATCGCGCGGCAGAAATCGACGTCGAAACCGGACCAGTTGCCCTTGTCCTCCGACGAGAAGCCCGGCAACCCGCTGTTGACGCCGCATTGCACCGCGTCGCGCCGCACCGTCCGCTTCAGCGTCTTGGTGTCGTAGCGTTCGTAGGTAATCGCGGCGGCCGCGACCGCGACCGCAACCAAACAGCCGAGAAGAAGTCCGGCGCGGAAATTCCACGCCAGAAACGAACTGAGAAACTTATTCATTATTCCCCCCCGGCCCGATCAGACTTCGGGCCGCTGCCGGATGATCACCTTGGTGCCGACCGGAACCCGCTCGTACAAGTCCGCGACGTCCGGGTTGGTCAGACGGAAAAAGCAAGACGAAAGCCGGCCATCCAGCGCGGCAGATAGGGCTGGCGCTGGATCATCTCTTCAGGCGGCGTCCAGTCCGGCCATTCCTTTTTCTGCGTGATCTTGACCAGACCCTGCCAGGTGAAGCCGTCGCGGCCGACGCCGATGCCGTAGCGCACCGCCCGTCCGCCCGGCTGGATCACATAGAGATAGCGCTCGTTGGTGTGGACAATGATCGTCCCCGGCGCCTCGGCGGTGCGGAAGAACACCACCGTCTTCTGCCACTTCGGATCGAGTTGCTCGTCCTCGGGAGCGGCGATCAGGCCCGGCTGGTCGCCGACATCGCGGCCACCTTGGGCGAAGGCTTGTGGCGCAGTCAGCAAAGCGAAGGCGGCCACCGTCAGAAAGATGCGAATGAGCATCATAGGAGCATTCCGCATTTGAATGTGTCGCGGCACCCAGCCCGAACGCCGCAACCCTACCCGTGGAACCATAAATACCGACTCCCCGCCGGGCGGCAAGGGCCCGGCGGTATCAGGGTACGTCCAAATGCGAAGATCGCTCGCGCTCAGCCTTCGAGCGGCTTGGAGCCCATCCAGGGATGGCTGGCGATATCGAACACGGTGCCGTCCGGACCCTTGAACTTGATCTCGAAGAAGCCCTCGCCGTGACCCTTGTCCTTGCCCATGAAGCACTCGGCGCCGAGCGATTCGAGCTTTTCGATGCATTTGTCCGGATCGTCGACCAGGATGCCGAAGTGGTGCACCCCGGTGTAGTCCATGCCCTTGCCGATCTGGTCGGTCTTGAACTTGAGGATCGCGATGTTGAGCGTGCCGTCGCTCAGGAAATAGCCCTGGGCCAGCGGGCTGGTCGGGCTGGTTTCGCCGATCTGCTCGAAGCCGAACGCGTTCTTGTAGAACTCGGCGGTTTCCTTGGGATTGTTGGTCGCAATCGCAATGTGACGGAGCTTGGGCATGGTCGCCATCCTGTGGAGTTGAGTGGATTGCCGGACGATATCACTTCTGCCGCAGTTGAGCAGCATCGACAACCGCGGTCCACTTCTTGATCTCGCTGGCGATGAAATCGCCGAACTCCTTGGGATCGGTCATCATCGGCCGGCTGCCGAAGGACTTGAACCGCGCCAGCACCTCCGGATCGCGCAGCACCGTGGCGAACGCCTTGTTCAGGGTCGCCAGTTCCTCGCGCGGCACGCCCGCCGGCGCCAGTATGCCGAGGAAGCCGACCGCCTCGAAGCCCTTGAGTCCGGCCTCCTGGAACGTCGGCAGGTCCGGCATTCCCTCGAAGCGTCCCGATGAGGAAATCGCCAGCGCCCGTACCTTGCCGGAGGTCAGCGCCGCCTCGGCGGACGGGATATCGATGATGCCGAGCGGAATGTGCGCGCCGAGCAGATCGGTCACCACCGGCCCGGTTCCTTTGTAGGTCACCAGCGGAATCTTGAGTCCGGCTGCGGAATTGAAAAGCGCGGCGGTGAGATGCATGATCGCGCCGCCGTGCCCGATGGTGAGCTTGGAGTTGCCGCGCTTCTCCAGCTCGATCACGTCGTTCAACGTCTTGAGCGCGGAATCGCCGGGCACCGCGAGCATGAACGGCTGGCCCGACACCGCGGCGATCGGCTGGAACGATTTCAGCGGATCGTAGGGCACCGTCTCGCCGAGCGCCGGGCTGGTGGCCAGCGCGCCGGATGCGCCCATGCCGATGGTGTAGCCGTCCGGCTTCGACTTGGAGAGCGCGTCCATCGCAATGATGCCGCCGGCGCCGGCGCGGTTCTCGATGATCACCGGCTGGCCGAGGAGACGCTCCAGCTTCAACTGCATCAGCCGCGCGATCACATCGGCGCTGCCGCCCGGCGGATGGGACAGGATCAGGCGGATCGGACGATCCGGAAATGCGCTGAGCGCGGCCGTGCTGAACGCACCGACACCGAAGCCAGCCATCAAGGCCGCCCATAGGAAACGCCGAACGCCGGTCATGGAAGTCTCCTCCGGTCGCCGCGCCTTTGTTCGTCGATGCGCGGCCAGTTTTTTATGGTTCGATTATGCCCGATGCAGGCGGGCGGTAAACCGGCCAGCAGCCATGCAAAACCGCGACACCAGCCGCGCTGGTTCTCAAGGCTGCCGCAGGTTCAGCGTCTTCGCCAGCACCTGCATGATGTCCCATTCGGCCGCCATGGCGCGTCCCATGTCCTCGGACGTGCTGCTGATAATCGGCGTGCCGTTCTCGGCCAGACGCCGCTGCAACTCCGGATCCTTCGATGCCTGGATGAAGATGTCCCGCACCTTGGCGACCAGCGCTGGCGGCATGCCGGCGGGTCCCGCCAGCGCAAACCAGCTTGCCACCCGCTCCTTGGCGAAGCCCAGTTCAACCAGCGTCGGCACATTCGGCAGCGGCGACCAGCGCGCGTCGGCGTCGAGCGCCAGCGCGCGGAGCTTGCCGTCGGCGAGATAGGAGCGCGACGTCGACAGGGTCGGCCACGCCATTTCGACGCGCCCGGTTATGAGATCGGCCATCATCGGAGCGCCGCCGCGATAGTGCACCGTCTCATTCGGCACCTTGTCTGCGAGCAGAATTTTCGAGCCGAGCAGATGCGACGGGGAGCCCAGGCCCGGCGTGCCGACCGTCAACCCGCCCGGCTTCTTGCGGCCCCATTCGTGCAACTCCGCCATCGTCTTGGCCTGGCTGTCCGCCGGCACCGTTAGCACCACCACGCTGTTGAACAGATAGGTGATCGGCGAGAAGCCCTTTACCGGTTCATAGGATGCGTTGCTGACGGCGGGCACCGTGGCGTGCTGGGAGCCGGAAAACACCAGCAGCGTGTAGCCGTCCGGCGCCGCGTTCTGTACGTACGCCGCGGCGACGCCACCGCCCGCTCCGGTCTTGTTCTCAATGGTGACGCGCTGGCCGATGCTCTTCGAAACCGCCTCGGCGTACAGCCGCGCGGTGATGTCGGTGATGCCACCGGCGGCGAGACCCACCATCAGCGTGATCGGCTTGGCCGGATAATCCTGCGCGGGCGCGGCGGGAGCAATGAGCGCGAACGCTGCGGCCAACAGCAAACGGCCAATGACATTCAATTGCACGAAGCCCCCCCTGACCTTTGTTTCGCGCAGCGTAGCATCCCGAAGCCCCCGTCCGATAGGACGAGCCGCCGCATACCGGCCCCGCCCCCCGCGTCAGATTGGCTTGTTCAGCTTCGCCTGCACGCGCTGATCGAATCGCTCGACATTGACGACCAGCCTTGTATGCGCGCCGTCGCCGATCAGATCCCTCTCGTCGTGCGCCTCGACCCGGAACTCCAGGGTGCGGCCCTCAACCGAGATCAGCCGCGCAGTCGCGCGAACACGCATGCCGACCGGCGTGGCTGCGATGTGGCGCACGTCGAGCTTGGTGCCCAGGCTCTGGTTGCCGGCCGGGATCAGGTTCTCGACCGCGTCGAGCGCCGCCGCCTCCATCAGGTTGATCATCACCGGCGTCGCCAGCACACGCACCCGGCCAGAGCCGATGCGCGGTGCGGTGTGCTCGTCGCCCACCACAATCTCGGAATGGCCTTCGAGGCCGGGCGTCAGTTTCGACAGGTCGGTCACGATCTCGCTCTCTCCCGCGCTACTCCTCCCATATTTGCCGGGGGTGAGGAATAGCCGCGCGCGATCTGCGCGAATCTGCGCCTTCGCGATCCGCCGCCGGCGCCGCCGTTACTGCGCCTTGGCGCCCGATGCGCGCACCACCTCGGGCCACTTCTGCTCCTCGTCCTTGAGGAACCGGGCGAACGAAGCGGCGCCCGCCGGCTCCGCCGGCGTCGAACCGAGCGCCAGCAGCCGCTCGCGGATATCGGGGAGCTTGAGCACCTCCGCGATCGCGGACGCGAGCACACCGACCGCCTCGGGCGGCGTCCTGGCCGGCGCCACGACGCCATACCACAGCGAGGCGTCGAAGCCCGGCAGGCCGGCCTCCGCGATCGTGGGTATCTCCGGCGCGAGCGGCGAACGCTTGCTCGTCGATACCGCAAGCCCGCGCAGCGCCCCCGATTTGACGTGCGGCAAGCCGGTAACCATCGAGTCGATCATCAGTTGCACCGTGCCGGCCAGCAGATCGTTCAGCGCCGGCGCCGAGCCGCGGTAAGGCACATGCACCATATCGATGCCCGCGCGCGTCTTGATCATCTCCATCATCAGATGCGGGGCCACGCCGACGCCCTGGCTGGCGAAGCTCAACTGGCCGGGCTTAGCCTTGGCGAGCACCACCATCTCGCCGAATGTGCCGACGCCGACCTGAGGATTGGCCAGCAGCAACCCCGGCGCGGTGTTGAACAGCGACACCGGGGTGAAATCGCGGGCGATGTCGTAACCCGGACTGGCGAACAGCGTCATGTTGATGATCTGCGCCGGCGTAATCAAAGTCAGCGTGTAGCCGTCGGGCGCTGCGCCCGCCCCCGCCACGGTGCCGATGTTGCCGCCGGCGCCGCCGCGGTTGTCGATCAGGAACGACTGCCCGAGACGGTCGCCCACCTTATTGAAGATCAGCCGCGCGGTGACGTCGGCCGGTCCTCCGGCGGCGAACGGCACAATCACCTTGACCGGATGATCGGGATAGGCGGCCAGTGCAGGACTAGCCATCAGCGCCATGGCGATCGGCAGGACCGTTCTCATCATCCGCAGCATCATGATCATTGGAGCATCCCCAGCATGCGCGGCAGCCACAGCGACAGCGCCGGAATGTAAGTCACGAGAACCAGGAAAATCAGCATGGTGACGAGCCACGGCCAGACCGCGATGGTCAACTCGGTGATGCCCATCTTGGCAATGCCGGACGCCACATAGAGGTTGAGGCCGACCGGCGGATGGCACAGCCCGACCTCCATGTTGACAGTCATCAGGATACCAAGATGCACCGGATGGATACCGAGACTCACCGCGACCGGAAACAGGATCGGCGCCGTGATCAGCACGATGGAGGACGGCTCCATCACATTGCCGGCGACCAGGAGCAGAATATTGACGAACAGCAGGAACTCGATCCAGGTCAGCCCCGACGAGGTGACCCAGGCCACCATTTGCTGCGGGATCTGCTCGCTGGTCATCAGGAACGAGAACAGCACCGCGTTGGTGACGATGTAGAGGATCATGGCGCTCATGTTCGCCGAGCCGAGCAGCACGCGCGGCACGTCTTTCAGGCCCATGTCCTTGTAGACGAACACCGCGATGACAAAGGCATAGACCGCGCTCATCGCCGCCGCCTCGGTCGGGGTGAACGCGCCCGAGTAGATGCCGCCGAGCACGATCATGATCAGCAGCAGGCCCCAGATCGATTTGCGGAACGCGTCGAAGCGCTCGGCCCAGGTGGCGCGCGGCATGCGCGGATAGTCGTTCTTCCAGGCGCGATAGAATGTCGTGAGACCGAGCATGGTGGCGAGCATCAACCCCGGGATGACGCCGGCCATGAACATCTGACCGACCGAGGCGGAGAGCACGCGCTTTCCTTCGGGGTCGAGAGCGATGCTGCCGCCGGTCGCAACGCAATAGATCACCATGACGATCGACGGCGGAATCAGGATACCGAGCGCGCCCGATGTCGCGATCACACCAGCGCCGAAGCGCTTGGGGAAGCCTTGCGCGACCATCGCCGGCAGGATGATCGCGCCGATGGCGACCACCGTCGCCGGCGACGAGCCTGAAATCGCAGCGAACAGCGCGCAGGCCATCACCCCGGCCAGGCCCAGACCGCCGTACCAGTGCCCGATCAGCGAAGTCGCAAACGCGATCATGCGGCGCGCGACGCCGCCGTGGGTCAGGAAATTGCCCGCGAGAATGAAGAACGGGATCGCCATGATCTCGAAATTCTCGATGCCGGTGAAAAGCTTCAACGCCACCGCCTCGATCGGCACCTGCGTCATCGTGAACATGAAGGTCAGCACGGTGAGGCCGAGCGCAATCGACACCGGCATGCCGGTCAGCATCAGCACGATCAGCAGCCCGAAGATGATGAGCGGCGTCATCGCGCGGCGCCCCCGGACGGGCTTGCGGCCGGTGACTCGTCCAGCTCGATTCCTTCGACGCGGGCCTCGTCATGGTGCGGCAGATCGCCGGTCCGCCAGAACGCCCAGGCGACCTGCAGGAACCGGAAGCACATCAGGTACGAGCCGGCCGGAATGGCGGAGAACACCATCCAGCGCGGCGCTTCGAGATCGGCGGTGACCTGCCCCGTCTCGTACAGCTCCATCACGAACTTCAGCCCCATGGTGCCGATCACCGCGGTGAAAAGCGCTCCGCAGAACAGACTGAACAGCACCACCTTGTTGCGCAGACTCGGGCGCAGCAGATTAACCAGCACGTCGACACCGACGTGGATGCCGGTGCGCACGCCATAGGCGGCGCCGAACTTGGCCATCCAGATGAACATGTATGATGAAAAACGGATACAGGAACGGCACACCGGTGCCGTAGCGATGCACCACAGCGACGAAAATCAGCAGCGTCGCCGCCGCCATCAAGGTGGCGATGATGGTCTCCTCGAGCCGGTCGAGGATGCGAAGTAACATAAGCCCCAGCCCCATCCCATTACGCATTCGTTCGAGTCGAAGAGTCCCTCCGTTCGTTCCCGCGAAAGCGGGAACGAACGGTCAAAAGCAACAATATCCCTCGATCAGTGCGTGGCGCCGCCGACTTCCTTCTGGAACTCGACCAGGATTTCCTTGCCGACGCGGCCTTCCATCTCGGCGTAGACCGGCTCAAGCGCCTTGCGCCATGCCGCCTTCTGCTCGGCGGTCAGCTCGACCATTTCAGTCTTGCCGGACTTCTTCATCTCGGCGAGCGCGTCGTCGTTGTCCTTTTGCGCTGCGCCGTTTGCGAAGTCGGTGGCTTCCTTCATCGCCTTCTCAAGCGATGCGCGGATGTCCGCCGGCAGGCCGTCCCAGAACTTCTTGTTGGTGATGACGGCGTAGCCGACGTAACCGTGCCCGGAGCGCATCGTGTACTTCTGCACTTCGTGCATCTTCTGGGTGTATTCGTTCGACGGCGGGTTCTCCGTGCCATCGACCACGCCGGTGGAGAGCGCCTGATAGACCTCGGAGAATGCCATCACCTGAGGGATGGCGCCGAGCGCCCGCATCTGCGCCTCCAGCACCTTCGACGACTGGATGCGCATCTTCAGCCCGCGGAAGTCCGCCGGCATCAGCAGCTTCTTGTTGGCACTCATGTCCTTGAAGCCGTTGTCCCAGTAGGCCAGCCCGGTGATGCCCTTGGCGCCGAGCAGACCGAGCAGCTTCTTTCCGAGCGGCCCCTCGGTCACCTTCTTGAGCGCCGCCTTGTCCGGCAGGATGTACGGCAGATCGAACACCTCGAACTCTTTGACGCCGAGTGGGCCGAACTTGGCGAGCGACGGCGCCAGCATCTGCACGGCGCCAAGTTGCAGCGCCTGGAGTTCCTCGTTGTCCTTGTAGAGCTGCGAGTTCGGATAGACCTCCACCTTCACCTTGCCGTCGGTGTACTTCTCGGCCAGTTCCTTGAACTTGAGCGAGCCCTTGCCCTTCGGCGTATCCGGCGCGACCACGTGACTGAATTTGATGACAGTCTGCGCCTGCCCGAGCGACGGCGCAGCGAGCGCAAGAGCAACCGCGGCGCTGAAAATAGCGGTGAGTTTCTTCATGGCGCTTCTCTCCCAATTTTGGTTATTGCGGCAAGTTTAGCCCAAGTCCGCCTGCTGCCATAGCCTACAATCGGCTCAAGGGCTTCGGCGCTGTCAACGTCGACTCGGCTGGCTGCGCAATCGCGGGAAATCAAGCATACTGTCTGGGTCTGTTGAGAGGGCTGCGTCATGGACAATGGATTGCCGCGGATACGGCTCGCCGCGCTGGCTTTGCTTTCGGCGCTCGCGGTCATCCCTGCCGCAGCCGCCGACTATCCGAACCGGCCGATCCATGTGGTGGTGCCCTGGCCGCCGGGCGGCCCGACCGACGCGGTCGCTCGCGTCATATCCCAGGAGATTTCCGAATCGCTGAAGCAACCGGTGGTGATCGACAACAAGGCCGGCGCCACCGGCGTGCTCGGCAGCGACTTCGTCGCCAAGTCTGCGCCGGATGGCTACACCATCGTGGTGGCCGGCACGGCGAGCCATTCGCTGGCGAAGATCGCCAACGCCAAGCTGCCTTATGATCCGCTCAAGGACTTCCGCCCGATCGGCGAGTACGGCCGTTATCCGGTGGCGATTTTCGTCGGCACCAGCCTGCCGATTACCAACCTCGCCGAATTCATCGCCCAGAGCAAAAGCGCGAAGGACGGACTGTCGATCGGCTTGCCGGGTGTCGGCTCGGTCTCGCACCTCTATGCTCAACTTCTCGCCGCCAAGACCGGCGCCAAGCTGACATACGTGCCCTATCGCGGTGACGCGCCGGCTCGGCTCGATCTGCTGTCCGGCAACATCCACGGCATTTCATCGACGCCGGACTTCGGCCTGATCGCCGACGGCAAGGCGCGCCTGATCGGCTCGACCGGCACACAACGCTGGCCGCAGACGCCCAACGTGCCGACATTTGCCGAAGCCGGCTTCCCGGACCTCGTCGGCTTCATCGTGTGGGGGTTTGCCGCGCCGGCCGGCACGCCCGACGACATCGTCAAAATCCTGAACGGCGCCACCAACCGCGCGCTCAAGTCGGAGCGGGTCAAGCGGATCATGGTGGACAACGCCTACTTCGTCACCGGCGGAACACCGGAGGCGCTGTGGTCCACCTTCGACCAGCAAATCGCGGAGTTCGGCGCAGTGATCCGCAGCGGGGCCGTGAAGTTCGAATAGCCCCGATGCCGGCCGGCCGCGCCGGCAGCGTTGTCATCGCCCTGTCACGCTTCCAGCCCTCACTCCCGGCCTTTCCGCCAGAGTGCCCTCCATGATTGCCAAAAGCGCCGACACCGCATCCGCCACGCCGGAATCCGGGATCGTCTATGTCTATCGTTTCCTTGATGACGGCACCGCCGTCTCGCTGCCCTGCGATCAGGTCGGCGAAGCGTTGTCGGCCCATGGCGGTTGGACCTGGGTCCATATCGGGCTGTCCGACGCGCGGGCGCGCACCTGGATCGCCCAGCACGCTCCGGTATCGGACACCGCGCGCGATGTGTTGACCGGCACCGACGAGCACATCAGGCTCGACATTCTCGGCAGCGAAATCATCGGGGTCATGCCCGACCTGCACCAGATGTTCGCCGAGACCTCCGACGAAATCGTGCGGCTTCGCTTCGTGCTGACCGAGCGCCTGCTGATCACCACGCGCCGCACGCCGGTGCACTCGCTGGAGCTGACCCGGCGCTCAATCGAGACCGGCCGGAAATTTCCCACGCCGATCGCTTTCCTCGACGGCATCATTGATCAATTCGCCGACGTGATCGGCCGGCTGTCGGAGACCCTGGCCGATCAGCTCGACACCGCCGAAAGCCGCCTGTTAAAGGAGGGGCTCGGCGAAGAAGCGCAGCAGCTCGGCGCCATGCGGCTGCAACTGGCCCACATGCATCGCCAGCTCATGCAACTCCACCTGCTGTTCCAGCGCATCGAGCCGCGCATGGCCTCGGAAAACCAGCAGGCTGCACGAGCGATCCGCGCGCTCGCCCAGAAACTCGACGCCATCGACCACGATGTCGCCACGCAATACGATCGGGCGCGGCTGTTGCTTGAAGAGGTGGACCGCAAGATGACCGCCACCACCAACCGGCGGCTGTTCACGCTTTCGATCCTGACCGCATGTCTGCTGCCGCCGACCCTGGTGACAGGAATTTTCGGCATGAACACCAAGCACCTGCCGTTTCAGGAGATCGACGGCGGAACCTGGTATGCGCTGGCCATCGCCGCCGGCGCCGGGGCCACGGCGTACTGGCTGCTGCGGCGGCTGCGCGCGCTTTAGCCGATCAACGCGACGCGGCCTTCAGCCTGTCGTAGCTGAACAGGTAGTCCGTCGCGGCGCCGAGCGGCTTGTGGCAATTGAAGCAGGCGGTGAGATTGGCCCCGGTGTTCGGCGTCTTGTCGGCCTTGAACGCCTGATACTCCCACTCGCCGTTGCGCACGTTGTCCGGATATTCGGCGCCCCACCCGGACCGCTTCTCCATTACCGTGTAGGCCACCAGATTGCCCTTCATGAAGCGCCCATTCGGGCCGACCTGCGGTTTGCCTTCGGCGTCGAGTACGGCTGCGTATTGCACCAGTGTCATGACGGTACCGTCCGGCATCGGCGCGCCCGTCTTGGCGGCCTCCACCGCCGCCGCCGGGCTGACGTAGAGTTCGCGAAACTGCTTGTTGTCCGCGCGATCGACGGTCGTATAGAGCACGCCGCTTGCATAGTTTTCGGAAACGCGACCTTGTCGCCTCCGGCGCAAGCCGCGCTCGCGATCATCGCCGCGCCTGCGACAGCGAACGCGAACTTAGATGATCTACCGATGTTCATGATCGTCTCCCCCAACGTCAGGCTTGAACCTGCGGGCTCGATTTATAGCCTATCGTCGGTGTCTCCGTACGGAGCGGCGGGCCGCGCGCGTTGCGTGCTGAATACAAATCTGCGTGATGGCCGGCTCAGGCCGCCGGCGCTGCCGCACCGGCCGGCGCCACCTTCTCGTTCGTTCCGGACTCGGGCATCAGCGCCGCCTGCTTCAACCCCTCCTGAACCTTCGGCACCGTCGTCTTTACATCAGTGATCGGCAGACCGTGGGTCGGCGCGATGACCTTCACGTTGAGCCGCTCGATCAATTGATCCAGCCGGTCGCAATAGACGTTCATGTCGGCGAACTTGGTCCAGAACAGCGCCAGATCGGCGAACGTCGACGACACATCCGGCAGGTCGAGCGAAACCGCCTCCTCGGCGACGAGGCCGCAATGGCCGTCCTCGTGATAGTGGCTGTAGGCGAAGCCATCGCCCGGAAACAGCACGCGCTCTTTTGTGTCAAAGCCCCACCATGTCGTGCGCAGGTCGCGGATCACCGGCTCGACCGCCATCAGCGAGCGGCCGCCGAGGTCGATCTCGTCGCCCTCCTTCATCCAGCGCATGCGGTGTTCGTACTGCGGGAACGCGAGGTGATAGTCGCTGACATCGCCGCACAGCAGCGCGTCGGGAAATGTCTTGAGAACGCGGCCGAGGCCGCCACAATGCGGCGTCTCCTGGTGCGTGACGAACAGATATTTGAGCGGGGGCAAGCCGCGCGCGAACAACTCGTTCATGTGCCGCTCGATCACCGGGAAATCCTTCGGATGTCCGGTCTCGACGAGGCACGACGCGTTCTCGCCGGCGATCAGAAATGCCGCGTTGTAGCCGTGATAGACCTTGCCCTTGTGGTGCTGCGCCAGACAGTCGCCGATCCAGAACACGCCGGGGGCGATTTCGCGGGGCATCCTGTGGGCCACCGGCGTGTCGAGCATGGTCCTGGTCTTGTCGAGCATGGCTCAGCGCTCCTCGTCGCGGGTGACGTAGCGCGACACCATCACGCTCTTGTCACAGGACTTCAGAAACTCATCCAGCATCCGGTAGTGCCGCGCCACCACCTTGCGTCCGCGCAGCACGCAACCGTAGCCCGGCGCGATCGTCTCGATATCGTACTTGTCGAACACATCGCCGATGCCGCGCCGGATCGAGTCGGTCGGCGCGCCCTCCAGCCACCAATAGCGCGTGTTCAGCATGAACGACCGGAGTTCGGGCGCGGTCATCGTATCGTCGGCCTCGGTGACGATCCACGGGCCGCTCTGCGTGCTGCGCCACAGATGGGTGAACAGATCGGAACTGAACAGCGTCTTGGTCGTGCGGTCGTACAGCCATCGCGTGGCGATCAGGCGGATCGGCGCCTGCATGACGTCGATGGCGCGTCCGCTCTTGCCGAGCTCGATGGTGTCCGCCCGCGTCACCGCGGTGACCTTCATCGCCTCAAGCACGCTACGGCTGTTCGCCTCGGCGCCGAAATCGAACCACAGCGCCGCATCGGGGTTGCTCGTGTAGCACTGCTCGATGTTGAAATGCGCCGCGAACGCTCCGACGTTGTTGATCGACATGAATTCGTTGAGCCGCAACGGGAACAGCGACAACGGCGAGCCCGGCGCAATCAGCGATTCGATTTCGCCGCGGATCGCCGGCTCGTCCTTGCCGAAGCCGGTGTCGATCAGCATGGCGGCGTCGGGCTGGGTCAGCATGTAGCTGTTCACCACCGAATAGCCGCGAGCGCTCGCCGGGTAGGAACTGACCCTGCCATCGAGTCCGAACGCGTGCTGCAGGGCGTAGAGCCTGCCGTCGGCAAGCGTGGCGATGCCGCCGGAAAAGCCGCCGATTTCGCTGGCTTCACGGGGCGCTTGTTGGGTCAGTGCGGCCATCATGGCGGAGCTTATCGGGCCGCCCATCCAATGGGAACCGGGGGGCCTTCCCCCGCCGCCCGACTCTTCCCATATTCGGAAAGGCTCATTGGGACCACAGCCATGCCCCGCTACTTCTTCAACACCCGGATCGGCGACGACACCATTCCCGACGTCGAGGGCGAGGAACTCCGCGACTCCGATCACGCATGGGAGGTGGCCCGCTCGATGATCGTGGATATTCTGGAGGATCAGGGCGACCATCCGCAGCTGTTGACGGCTTCGCTGGTGGTCACCGACGAAAAGGGCGAGATCGTGCTGGAGTTTCCCTTTGCAGAAGCGCTGACGGTGGAGGAGGCGGAAACGCCGTCGACACTCCACTAAACGGAAAATTTCCGCACCGCGGCCCCGGCCCTTCCCTCGCCCCGCGACTCCACCCATATTCGCGGCGATGGCGAAATCCCCCAGCGAGCCGCGCGATCCGGCCAGACCGTCCAAGAAGGATCCGGCACGGCCGACGCGCTCCAAGGCGCATCGTCCGGATTCAGCGCCGACCGACCCTGCCCTGGAGCGACTGCTCAATCCCGGCATCGAGAAGGGCACCGCCGGCATGGGTTCCGGAACCGGCCTTCAGCAACCGCCGGACAACTCGTTCGAGCGCCGCTCGGACCGGCGGAACGAGCACACCGCCCGCAAATCCACCGTCAAAGGCTTCGACGAGGCGCCGCAACGGGGCTACGTCGCCAAAGGCCCCCTTCTCAACCCGGAACTGTCGCGTCCGCTCAGCATCAACTCCGAACTCGCCAATGCCCTGGGCTACGGCCAGGACGATCCCAACAAATCGCTGATCGGCGACACCGCGGGCGAACCGCCGGAGCCGCGCGACGAGATTTCCCAAATTTCCGAACCCCGGCGCGAGAAGCGGGTGATGCACCGCCCGTCGCCGCAACCGATCACGCTCGGCGTCACCGCCAGTATGGAGGCGCTGGACCGGCTCTTGCGCGAGGGCCGCGCTGAATTCCGCGACAGCGGCGGCACCGCCGTGTGGACGCCGCATCGTCCGCCGCGTCCGGAGAAGTCCGAAGGCGGCGTGAAGATCGTGCTCAAGTCCGACATGGAGCCGAAGGGCGATCAGCCGAGCGCGATCAAGGATCTGGTCGAAGGCGCCAAGCGGCACGACCGCACCCAGGTGCTGCTCGGCGTCACCGGCTCCGGCAAGACCTTCACCATGGCGAAGGTGATCGAGGCGACCCAGCGCCCGGCAATCATTCTTGCGCCGAACAAAACGCTGGCGGCGCAGCTCTACGGCGAGTTCAAGAGCTTCTTCCCCGACAACGCGGTCGAGTATTTCGTTTCGTATTACGACTACTACCAGCCGGAAGCCTACATCCCGCGCACCGACACCTACATCGAGAAGGATTCCTCGATCAACGAGCAGATCGACCGCATGCGCCACTCGGCGACGCGCGCGCTGCTCGAGCGCGACGACGTCATCATCGTCGCGTCGGTGTCGTGCATCTACGGCATCGGCTCGGTCGAGACCTATTCGGCCATGACCTTCACCATCAAGAAGGGCGAGAAGGTCAACCAGCGCCAGCTGATCGCCGATCTGGTCGCCACCCAGTACAAGCGCACCATGGCGGATTTCTCGCGCGGCACCTTCCGCGTGCGCGGCGACGTGGTCGACATCTTCCCGGCCCACTACGAGGACCGCGCCTGGCGGGTGAACCTGTTCGGTGACGAGGTGGAATCGATCCACGAGTTCGATCCGCTCACCGGCCACAAGACCGACGAGCTGGAGTTCGTGAAGATCTACGCCAACTCCCACTATGTCACGCCGCGTCCGACGCTGATCCAGGCGATGAACAGCATCAAGGCCGAGCTGAAGTGGCGGCTGGAGGAGTTGCACAACTCCGGCCGGCTGCTGGAGGCGCAGCGGCTCGAACAGCGCACCCTGTTCGACCTCGAAATGATGGAGGCGACCGGCGCCTGCGCCGGCATCGAGAACTATTCGCGCTATCTCACCGGACGAAAGCCCGGCGAGCCGCCGCCCACTCTGTTCGAATACGTCCCCGACAACGCGCTGGTGTTCGCCGACGAGAGTCACGTCACCATCCCGCAGATCGGCGGCATGTACCGCGGCGACTTCCGCCGCAAGGCGACGCTGGCCGAATACGGCTTCC
>JAPLPD010000060.1:0-790 GCA_026400395.1 Alphaproteobacteria bacterium
AATATCCAGCGGGACGATCTCGCCGGGAGGGATTTTTTGCGCACGCGTATGCGGATGCACCGGCTGCCACTCGGTTGATTTTTCGGGATCGAGTTCGCGGTGCGAGGCGCGCAGCCAGCCAAGCGCCACCGGGCCGTCGTCGAACTGTGCGTAATAGGCGAACGGCACGAAGTTGCCGTCCTTGTCGAGCTTGTGCAGCCCGACGAACACATCCATGTCGTCGGTTGCATCGCATGACATGAACACGCGCAGCTTCATGTAGCCGGTCAGTTCGGTCGACTTGTCGAACGTGATGTCGAAGGTCGCGCGGTCGGCATCGCCGAGTTCCTCGACAATCGGGTCGTAGGAGACGGACGAAACTTCATTGACCTTGTCGGTCTGCATCGTCTTGTGCGCGGCATTGAGATAAAGCCGCGTGTATTGCGTGCGCGCAATCGGCCATTCGTTTTCGGCGCGCGCGACGGCGACACCGTTTTGCTGGCGGACCTCGACCGTGACCTTCGGCCAGTTCTTCACGGCATTGTCCATGCCCTTGAGCGCATAGTCGAAGAAGGCGTGCAGGCGGCGCATGTTTTCAGGCACGTAGTAGTGCGCCCATTTCTTCTGGCCATGCGCCAGCAACCATTTCTGCCTGGACGAAATCTTCTTGAAGCCCTCGAATGTGCCGCGCGTGTGCAGGCCCTGATCGGTCCAGCTCGCGACGACGAAGGCCGGCACCTTGATCTTGGAAAAATCCGCTGACTTCGAATGCCAGAATTCGTCGATGAAGGGATGTTCCTTTGTTTCCGTC
>JAPLPD010000060.1:845-1576 GCA_026400395.1 Alphaproteobacteria bacterium
CGATGGAAGTCTTGGTGGCGCCCCATCGGTCCCACAGCGACGGCCAGAAATGCGTGTCGGGAATGCCGCCATGGGTGGCGACTTCGCGATAGGTGTCGGTCCAGCCTTCCCACGGATTGATGGCGGCGAGATGCGGCGGATTGAGTTCGGCGACGCGCCATTGCAGCTGCGACAGATAGGAGACGCCGGAGAGGCCGACCTTGCCGGTACTCCATGGCTGCGTGCCTGCCCATTCGACGGTGTCGTAGAAATCCTGCGCTTCTTCCGGCGCGAGGAAATGCGCTGTGCCTTCGGAATACCAGGTGCCGCGGGTGTCGATCACGACGACAGCGTAGCCCTTGGGAATCCAGAACGTCGGGTCGGGTGCTTCGAACGCGGTGTATTGCGAAGTGTCGCCTTCCTTCACGCCAGCGTTGACGAATCGCTTGGGATCGAACGGCACATGCTTGCCATAAGGCGTCCATGCGATGATCGGCGGGACGGGTTTGGTTTCGTCGGCGGGGCGGAATACATCGGCATAGAGTTTCGTGCCATCGCGCATGGTGACGGTGACGTCACGCTCGATCATCATCGCGTGTTCGTTCTGCACCGTCCTGGAGTAGACCGGCGGCTTGCCGCCACGCGACTCGGGCGTCGTGCGCGCCCCGCGATAACGATATTCAAAACCCCGATGTTCAGGATCCTTGGCCGCCATTATTATTCCCCCGGGACGCAGAAGTGTTTTGGGATTC
>JAPLPD010000012.1:0-11272 GCA_026400395.1 Alphaproteobacteria bacterium
CCTTCGCTCGTCCCGGCGAAGTGCGCGGCGCAACGCGCAAGGAATTCGATTTTGAGAAAGCGGTCTGGAGCATTTCGGGAGAACGCACCAAAATGCGCCGGCCCCACGAAGTACCGCTGTCACGGCAGGCGATAGCGCTGCTTCAGAGCATTTGGACGCTATCGGACCACGGAGAACTGGTGTTCCCGTCTATTCGATCCAATCGCAAGCCGCTCTCGGAGGCTGCAATGAATTCCGCGCTGCGTCGCATGGGCTACACGAAAGAAGAAATGACCGCGCACGGCTTCCGTTCATCCGCCAGCACTATCCTCAATTCGCGCGGCCATAACGCGGACGCAATTGAAGCTGCTCTCGGGCATCAAGATGAAAATGAAATTCGCCGTATCTACAATCGTGCCAAGTATTGGCCCGAACGAATTCAGCTGATGCAAGTCTGGGCTGACTTTCTCGATGAATTCCGCGAGCTGAAATAGTAAGCCACAAGTGGGGCCTGGCCGGACTAGATGCACCAAATAAAATCACGAATTTTCAGCCAGATAGGAGCGCCATCTGTCTGGCCATTCTCACCGGAAAATGTCTCGCGCCGTATTGCATGTGCACCTATGTTCACGTTGAACCGTCGTCTATGCAGGCGTATGCTCTTCCCTGCCCGTTAACTGGCTAACCGGGCGTTGCAACGTCCCTTTCACGAGGGACTTGCGATGACACGGAAGCTGGTATCGAAGAAGGAACTCAAATCGGTTTATGGCATCCCATACTGTTTCGCACACATCGCGCGACTCGAAGCCGCCGGCCAATTCCCTTCACGGGTACGGCTTGGAGCTTGCCGAGTAGCGTGGGTAGCCGAAGAGGTGGAATGCTGGATCGAGGAGAGAGTCGCAAACCGCGCTCAAACATCTCCTTCTTAAAGGGTAAGGGGCCTGGTTCCACCCAGGCCCCTTTTGCGTTTCTCAACCGGGACACGTAATGCAAAAAAAAGAACGTCCCCCCAACTCGACGCTGTGAGCTTCTGGCTTCCGAGTTTCGTCCCGCAAGTGTGCCGTCACTTAGGCGCCGATGTTCGACGTAGCCGCCGCACTGTGGCAGCGATAGGCTCGGAATTTCGGAATCCGGACCTTCGACGGAGATTCTGTAGCGCACAAGGCCGAGCTAGGTCCCTTGTTTATCAGCGGCGGTCGGTGGGGATAACCGGCGAGTGGTGTGGCGAGCCGGGTTATCATCAAGGCAATGAACGACGACCTGCCGCGACAAGTCGCGACCAGCCCCGACAGTGATTTCACGTTCACCATCGACGAAGCGTTAGAACGTTACGCCCATGCCGGACTCCCCCGCACGCCACGCAGCGTTCAACGCTACTGTGTCAAAGGCCATCTGGATTGCCGGCGCATCGAGACACAGTTCGGCGAAAAGTATCTCATCTCACCCGCGTCGATAGACAAACACATTGCCTATATCGAAGAGGTCCGACCTGTCACGACTGGTCGCGACGAGCCGCGACACGTCGCGGCAGATGTCGCTGTGCAAGTTACCCGTCAGGAGTTCCAACAGGATGCTCCGACAGGCACCGACGTGTCGCGACCTGTCGCGACGGAGTTTGTTGTACGTCTCGAAAGCGAGAATGATTTTCTCCGCAAACAGATCACCGTCAAAGACGATCAGATCAAAGACCTGACCGAACGCGCGCGCGAGACAAACCATCTCATCGCGGGCCTCCAAAAAATGCTGACGCCATTGCTCGGCCGAGCGCACGATGCACCCAATGAGAACCAGGGTAGGGGATAACCGCTATTGCGCGCCGCCGTGCGGTATAATGTCCACGTGGGATACAACGAGGCTCAATCCATAGGCGAGATTCTGAACAAAGAGCGTCAGAACATCATCCTCAAAGGCGCCGACGCTGCGACGCGAGGCGGCTTCACCCAAGTTCCAAACTTTCTTCTGAGATCGCAAAAGCTGAGCGCGGGCGACAAGATGACGTTTGCGATGTTGCTCAGCTACGCATGGCAAAACGACTTTTGCTTCCCGGGACAGGTCCGTCTTGCTGAAGACCTTGGCCTCCATGCACGCAACCTCCGCCGGCACCTCAAATCACTCGAAGCCAACGGCTTGCTGAGCATTCGGCGCAGGGGACAGGGCAAGACCAATATCTACGAACTCGACCTCAAACCCCGCCGCCTGTGATGCAGGTTCTGACCGGACAAAAACGTCCGGTCTAGACCGGACAAAAGATGCTGTTCTAGACCGGACGAAATCGTCCGCTCCTCTATTAATGAGACGCATCTAATAAGACCCATATAAAAATACCCAGAGAAAATTCGTCATTTAAAAATGACCAAATCCATCCAAGAAGAGAATGGCTCCGGTGAGCCATTTTTCAAACGTCGCACATTTTTTAATTTGCGACGCTAAACCAAGAATCTTAGGATGCGATGTTATCGTTTCAGCATCTCACGCAGCTGGTTATCCCGCAGCACTGCTGGCCGATTTAAATTCGCATGATACATTGGTAATGGATGCACATTTTCGCATTCGCGTTGCAGTTCCTTGACATCTATCACTTCGTGTTGCTTGAAGCGGCTCAACGGGAAATCAATATCTCGTTGATTGAAATCCAACTCGCCAACGTCGTTGATGACCGCGTCGTCTGAGGCTCGTCGACTACATCCCCCAACCGATTCGTCACATCGCGTCCGCGGCCGGTCCCCGGTCGCGCGCGCATGGACGTGTCGATTCAACTCTGGAAAGGACACTTCCATGGAAATGCAAGTTGCACTGTCGCATCTGATTGTGAGCCGGGACAATGTCCGGCGCACCAATCCCCTGGTCGATATCGACGTTCTTGCCGCTCTCATCAAGTCGCAAGGACTTCTGCAAAATCTGATCGTCCGAGATAACGGCGACGGAAAGTTTCGCGTCGTCGATGGCAAGCGCCGTCGCGCCGCAATCCGGATGCTCGTCGAGTCCGGCGATTGGCCGAAGACCAAGCTCGTCCCCGTCAAGGTTCTGTCGGGCGAACATAACGACGTCGAGGTCAGCCTCGCCGCGAACCTCGGCCGTGTCGACATGCACCCGGCGGATACGTTTGAGGCGTTTCGCCATCTGGCCGAGGACGAAGGCGCCGCTCCGGAAGCAATCGGCACCCGGTTCGGATATGCCGTCAGCACGGTGCGTGGCTTTCTGAAACTCGCCAATGTGTCGCCCCGGCTGATGAAGGCGTTTCGCAAAGACGAAATCGCGCTGGAGCAAATCAAGGCGCTGGCCATCACCGACGACCACAAGCGTCAGGAGGCGGCGTTCTACGGCTCGCCGGACTATCTGCGCCAGCCTCGCGATCTGCGTCGGCTGATCATGGAAGGACGCATCGGCGCCGACGATAAATTTGCGCGTTTCGTTGGCATCGAAGCCTATGAAGCTGCGGGTGGCCAAATCACCCGCGATCTCTTTGGCCAGGATGGCGAGGTCTATTTCGAGGACTCCGGTCTCCTGCATCAACTGGCGACCCAAAAACTCGAAACCGAGGCTGAAAAGCTGCGCAAGCATCGCTGGAAATGGGTCGAGATTCATCCCGACCTGACCGATTCGGAACTTTCTCAGCAGACGAAAGTTTCGACCGGCGCCCACGGCTTCGCGTCCGACAGCAAGACCTCACGTTTCTATGCCGGGGCCGTTCTCGGCATCGACCGCGACGGTCAGTTGAAGATCATTACCGGCGTCCTCAAGGCCGAGGACGCTAAGGCGCTGGCGCGCGCCCGGGCGGACAACGTCGAACCTTCACCATCGACGGCCGCAACATCGGCCGCCAACGGCGAACGTCTTCCTGCAACCATGATCGAGGAACTCACCGCAACCCGGACGGCGGCGTTGCGGGTCGAGATCGTCACGCGTCCCGATCTTGGTCTGGCGCTTGTCGTGCATGATCTGGGGCTCCCATTGTTCTATGAACCCTGGGAGAACTCCAGGCAGCTCAGCGAGATCAGGCCAAAGTTGACCGACGTCTCGGCCTTGATCAAGGATGCCGAGGCCAACAAGGCTTTGGCTGAGATCAATAGGACTGTCGAGGGCTGGCGCACTCGCGTCCCTGACAAAGCCTTCGACTTCTGGCCGTGGCTGATCGTTCAACAACAAGGCGCCTTGCTTGAACTGCTTTGTGTTCTTGCCGCCTTGAACATCAATGCGATCCGGTTCCGTCACGAAAAAGCGGTTCCGGCGCGGATCCTGTCCGCAAACCGTCTTGCGCACAGTCTAAGTCTCGACATGACGAAATGGTGGCAGCCGGATGCGGGATTCTTATCTCGCATTTCGAAGGCCTCCATTCTCGCCGCAATCGCGGACGCCGTGTCGCCCGAGGTCGCGCGCGGGCTCGATCAAGGCTCCAAGACCGATGTCGTCACCGCCGCCGAGCGTAAGCTCAAAGGCTCGACTTGGCTGCCGGAGGCTCTGCGTACTTTCGAACCGGTTGAAGAAGTCGAGGCCACCGATGAAGATGCAGGTGATCCGGACGCCGACTGTCGCGCGGCCGCCGAGTGATCGGCATTGAACTATCTCTTGTCCCGCAACGGTTCGCCGTGCGGGACATTTTCTTTGACTTACGACGGACCATTCAACGTCGTTGACAAACAGCCTCATTCAATCCCGAGTGTTTGGCGCTCTTGCGCCCTGCTTGCTAGCAAGTAAACTTGCTTTATTACCCGCTCAACAAATCGGTCTATGGACAACAAGCCAATGGCGCTCACTAGCAATGAGGTCAAGGAACTCGCGGCAATTGAGGACATCCAGCAAATGTGGGGCGCGGAAAGCGCCACCGAAATGGAAGATATCCTCGACACAACCGTGTATGCGGTAAAATTCAACTATCAGTCCGGCGGCCCCGGTTACGTTGGCGATTATTTTATCCTTCAAGGCGACGCTTTAGGCGAAGCTCTTGAGCTCGTCCGAAACAGAGACGGCGCAATCATCCTTTTATGAATGAAAAGGAAGCCGCGCGGATCTTTGCGAGTATGGGCGGCAAGGCTCGGGCGAAGAAGCTATCAAAGCGACGCCGATTGGAGATTGCGCGCGCCGGAGGCGTTGCCCGATCGAAAAAGCAACAGTCGTAGCCCAGTTGCACAATTGGCTGTCGCCTGTACAGCAGATCAGCGCGCTCGTGCTATACTTATTGCATAGTATGAAAGTCAGCAGCCGTACTTACACCCTGTCGGTCGAACGGCATGACGACAGATACGTCGCGTATTTCCCGGCTCTGCCCGGCTGTCACACGTGCGGCAAAACTTATGAAGCGGCCGTCCGTAACGCCGAAGAGGCGCTCGCACTGTACCTCGAAACTCTTGCCGTCCATGGCGACCGCTTTCCTGACGATCAGTCGATCAATGAGCCTGTGTCTCTTGGCGTTACGGTGCGCACGGCCGTCATTTCCTAACGTATGCTCGCACGGTTGCCGGGCGTCCAGGCCAGGGCCATCGTTCGGGCGTTGCAGCGCGCAGGCTTTGAGTTCGAGCGCCAGAAAGGCAGCCACGTCACCTTGAGAAATCCGCTAACACTACGAACCATGGTGGTGCCGATACACAGTGGCGAATTCCCCAGATGGCTTCTTAAGCGGATCATCAAGGAGGCTGGACTGACCGAAGATCAATTCCGGCTCTATCTCTAACTCAACATTGCGGGCGGCCCCCGGCCACAGGCCGGGTCACGCTCTATCGCGCGGCATACGCCGCGCGACCGAGCCCCGCGCCGGGATCGCGGGTCTCGGCCCTTCGGGTCACGATCGTTGCCGCTCGCCTGCCGATCGTAAGCCTGTCCGTTACGTTCGAACGGCCGCCATCTCCGCCTGGCAACAATACCGGCCGACCTTGACCGGCCAGCATCCAATAGTCCGGTGCAAGTGCCGCATGGAGTTTGACGAAGACGACATTCTTGCCCCGGTGAGGAACCCCCAGCGACCAGCTCGATGACGACCTCATGCGCGATCGAACGGAACGGGCCGGTCGGAAACCGGAGCACCGGGGCGCACGCCAGCACACATCCGGTCCGACATACGCCACCACTTACAGCCCCACATACGGTATGTGGTGTCGGTATGTGGTGGCGAACTCCAAATACCTCAGACATTTCAACATATTCCGCACACACAGCCCGTCGGCCTTACGGCACGACCCAATAGGCTTTCCTCAGCCCCATGAAGGGCTTCGGACGCACGCCGCAGGCGCGCGCCACTCGTTCATGGTGTCCCCCTTAGTTCGCTCCTCACTATCTGCTTTCAGCAGATAGATATCGTCGCTTCATTGGGGGAACACACATTCACTTGGGAATATCCTATTGGGTCGTGCCCTTCGGGCAACGACGGGACTGTGTGGCGGAACAATTCCACCTCAAACTGCTACAATAGAATTCATGATCGCAATGCAATGACATTCAAGTTTCAATGTCCCAAAAATAGATCGAATCGACATTTCGCTTTTCGTGTTTCTCAAGTTTTCGCATTTCGCAATTCTCGCTTTCTCGATTTACGAACTTTCGATTCGGTCGATCGCCGACGCTCGACCGTTTCCGCGTTACAATCAGGGCGGGGCCACACTGCGTGGCCGGGGCAGAACCCTGTCGACCGGGCCATCGGTAACCCACCGAGCGCGGCGAGCGTAGTGTTAAAGCCGAGGCCACCACAGACTCGCGTTAGCACTGAGGTAAGCGCCAACCCAGAGCAATACCTCTGCTCTGCACGGCGCAGGGCTCCCCTCCGTCCATGAATCCCCTTGAACTTGGCAAGCATTATGTTTCCGGAATTCCGGTGACCATTTCGTCATCCGCACGGACGCGGCATCTTTACCTCGTCGGCCAAACCGGTTCCGGCAAAAGTACGACTCTCGAAAACCTAATCGCACAAGACTTGGCGGCCGGAGAAGGTGTCGCGCTCGTCGATCCACACGGCGATCTCAGCGAGCGTGTCGTGTTACATATTCCGCAGAATCGCGCCAAGGATCTCATCTACATCGATTGCAGCGATCTTGCCCGACCGATGAGCATCAACCTCCTGGCCGACGTGCATCCCGACAAACGGTCCAAGGTCGCCGACGATATTGTGACGGCCTTCATTCACGTCTTCGGCGAGCATGCCGTCGCCGATCGCTCCCAGGAGGTCCTGCGTAATTCCCTCATTGTCCTGATGGAGCGCAAAGGTGAGACGCTTTTGTCGGTGATCCGTCTGCTCAGAGACGAGTCCTACCGAAGTAGTGTTATTCAAAACATTCAAGATCCACTTGCGCGCAGTTATTGGCTCGACGAATTCGCGGAATACGATCCGCGATTCCGTGAACAAGTGACCGCACCGATCTTAAACAAACTCGATGCCTGCCTATCGCACATCGCGCTTCGGCATTTTCTGTCGCAGCCAACCAGTAGCTTCAGCATCCGCCATGCCATCGACCGCCGGCAGATCATCATCGTCAATTTAAGCAAGGGCCAGCTCGGTACGACCGCCTCGAAGTTCCTGGGCGCCTTGATCGTAAGCATCTTGTGTCAAACCGTATTGTCGCGCACCGACGTTCCGGAACAAGAGCGCACACCATTCCATTTGTATGCCGACGAATTCCAAAACTTTGCGACCGAGAGTTTCAGCGTAGTGTTAAGCGAAGCCAGAAAATACGCATTGACTCTGACGCTCGCGCACCAGCACCCGGAAACGCCGGAACACTGGTTGCCTTCCGCCTGGGCGCAACCGACGCCCCCCTCATCGCCCGCCATTTCGGAATCAAGAACGCCGAGCAGCTGCAGGACCTGCCAAACTACACCGCCTATGTTCGCCAGCTGCCGCCATCCGACCCCATTCGCATCAATACCAATCCGCCACCCGCGCCGCTTCGCACATCTGCCGAAAAACTCATAAAACACTCGCAAAGCCATTTCGGCCGCAAACGGGAAGACGTGGAGCGGCAAATCCAGCGGCTGTTTCGATCGTAGTGTTACTTGACTTTGGGGTCAGGCACTTTTTGAATCGACTTGCGGCCGGTAACTGAACATTCCAAGCCGGATTCGCGGTGGGGGGTTATGCCAGGACTGCCACTCAAACTTCGCCGCTCGCAGCGATCCGGCATGTTGGGCAAGGTGATCTTCACCCTCGATGCCCGGCTGGATCTGACTGCCGACGAGTTGCATCTGGTTCGGAAATACCGGATCGGCGGCCATGTGGTTTATGAAAGCGCCAATCGTGAGAAATACAGCCAAGCCGCCCTGGCCCATCTTGAGAAGACCAAAGACCAGCCTCGCCTGACCGCGCCTGCGGAGGCGCAAATGCTGGGTGCCGCCAAGACCTTCTACCGGCTCGCCCGCGGCGCCATCAGCGCAACCGCCGCGTCCCTGTCGCTTCGCATCACCATCGATGGGCTCATCAGCGGCATTCACATCGAATGCAAAAGCCTGCCGGAACTGATCGAAGCTGAGAATGCGATTGTCCAGGCCGCGCAAAATTTGAAATCATATCTGCAAACGTCAACCACGTTTGACGGCCGGGATGAAATCCTTGAATTCTAGCCCATCCGTCTTCACGCCGTTCCTGCGTCGCTTCACGGACGAGTCCGCCCGCGACCTGACTGAAACCATTGCGCTCTATCACGACGTCCACCATTCGCACGTCCAATCGCCGTGGGCGCAGCAGGACATCATCGATCGGCTCAATGGTGCCGTTGTCGAGGTCGTCGAGAAGCTGACCGAGTTGCCGCAGTATCTCCCGCTCGGCACGGCGATGGATCGTTGCCAAAAGGCCATCCTGGCGCGGGAAACCACCATCGTCGATTTTCCAAAGATCGATTGGCCGCGTGCGCATCTATCGATGAAGGAGCAGGTTGACCTGCGGCGCTTCCTGCGCGCCAAACAGCATTTCCTCGCCAACCAAGATCGGGTGTTTCAGAATTTGGCGGGAACGCTCGCAACCACCATGGCCGGCATCATCAAGCTGCTGCCGGACTTGCCTGCGGACGACCAACCCTCCCTGACCATTCCGCTCATTTCCGTTATTCCCGACCCCCACGACCTGATCGACAAAATCATCAACACCTTCACCACCGAAGACGTGCTCAATGACGGTCTTTTCACTTACCTGCAAGATCGCTTCTATGAAAACGTATGTCGCGCGTCTGGCGTGCAACCTTATGTCGATACCAAACGCCCGCTGATCAGCCCAGCCGACTCCGAACTGAATGCCGACGAGCTGATCGACACCTATCTGGCTGGCACACCCTTCCTCGATCTCTTCAAGACACCTATCCCCTTCGTGCTTCCCCAGAACACCCGTTTTGAACATCATTGGATCGTGGCCGGAACCGGGCATGGCAAGACCAACACCCTGTCGCAACTCATTCTCGACGATCTCCAGCGCGTCGCCGACGGCGAAGCCTCGATCGTGGTCATCGACTCACAGAATGCGCTGATCCCCGCGTTCGCCGGCTCGAAGCTCTTTGCCAAGGGTCAGCCGCTTGAAGACAAGCTCCTCCTCATTGACCCCAACGACATCGAGTACCCTGTCGCCCTCAATCTCTTCGATCTCGGCCTGCAACGTCTCGGCACCTATTCCCTTCTCGACCGTGAGCGCATGTTGAACACCGCCGCCGAAGTCATGCAGTTCATTCTTGCAAGCCTCCTTGGTGCCGAGATGACCAGCCGGCAATCGACGTTGTTCGGCTTTACCTTGCAGGCCATGCAACTCATCCCCGACGCCACTATCCACACCTTCCGTCAGCTGATGGAGCCCAATGGTAGCAAGAAGTTCGCGGCCCATCTCACCAAGCTCGAAGGCCGCGCCCGCGAGTTCTTCGAAACCCAGTTCGACGCCCCGATTTTTTCTAAGACCAAGCAAGAGGTGGTCGCACGGCTGTTCGCCATTTCGGAGAACCGAACCTTCGACCGCATGCTGTCTAATCCCAGATCGAAGCTCGATGTCTTCACTGAAATCAATGCTGGCAAAGTCATCCTCATCAACACGGCCAAGGACCTCCTCAAACAGCAAGGTACCGAGATTTTCGGCCGGTTTTTCCTGGCACTGATCGCCCAGGCGGCCCAGGAGCGGGCCACGCTGGCGCCGTCCCGGCGGCTTCCCTGTTTCGTCTATATCGACGAGTGCCAGGACTATCTGTCCAGCGATTCCAACTTCACCGTCATTCTCGAGCAGGCGCGCAAGCAAAACGTCGCCATCATCGCGGCCCATCAATACCTGACCCAATTGTCGCAAAAGACGCTCGACGCGCTCTACGCCAATACCAGCATCAAGTTTGCTGGCGGTGTCAGCGACAAGGACGCCTATGCGCTCGCCCGTAACATGCGTTGTGAGCCGGCTTTCATCGCCGAGCAGCCCAAGGGTTCATTTGCTGCTTACGTGAAGGGCTCGACCAAGAGCGCCATGACGCTCAAATTCCCGTTCCTTGACTTTGCCACCACCCGACGCATGACGTCCGCGGAACAGCAAGACATCCGCAATGCCCTTCGCGCCAAGTACGCCACCCACATTTCGCATCTTTCATCGGCTCCGCCGCAACCGCCATCACCACAACCTGCGGCTCCGGCAAATCCACCACCAACCCCGCCGGCTGAACCAGATATCCACCCCAGCAAGCCGGCAAAATGGCCGCTATGAGCTAATATTAGATGTGAGCTGAAATAATTGTATCCACGCCGCGCCGCATTGCTGCGCATTCATGATTATTCCTGCATTCTTCAAACGTTTTTCTCGCACCGATTTTGGTGCATCCAACAACTATGGATTTTCAAATTGAACGGCAACAGCGGCGGCTGCGTAATCGTGCGCACAAGACCAGCGGCGTCATCGTCAAGACGATGCACGATGCGCGCGGCATTGCCGAGCCGCTCGATCGCTACGGTGAACTCATCGCCTGCCAGATCGTCGCGCTCTACAATGCGGTCCACGGTTTGCCAGACACCAGTCGGCACACGCTCGCGCGTCTCAAACAGCTGTTCCATGAATCCGATGGCCTTCCTGCCACCAGCAAGATTCTGATCCGCCCCGACTACCAATGGCGCTACGGCTACAATCATCAGACCATTTACCGCAAGGCCGCCGGCACCAGTCGCTTTCTGCTCGGCAAAGGCATCCTCGATCTCCAGACTCTCCGCTGGGTCAACAACACCTGCATCGTTCTGATTACCGACGACCCGAAGCAGCAGCCCTCGGACCATGACGCTGCCCTGGCGCTTGTCATGTCGTCGATCGAGATCGCCGCCCGGCGTATTCGGAACCTCCGGTTCATCACCCATCTCGACATCCTCAAGAGCG
>JAPLPD010000012.1:11279-12240 GCA_026400395.1 Alphaproteobacteria bacterium
ATCTCGACATCCTCAAGAGCGCGTCGCCGGACGCGCAAGACGCCAGCAGCCCGCTGTCGATCCCGATTCCGGAAATCAGCCATCTGTTTTCAGCCGGCGCCCGCGTCACACTCAGAGACATTCACGTCAAGCCGGACGCCCTGTTCGGTATCGAGTACGCAGTTCCCAGCCGGGACTTTCGGTTCTATGCGCTTGAATTTGACCGCAGCACGGAAGACGTCGAACCCAGCAAGAACCTGATTCGGGCGTCTTGGTTGCGCAAGATTCTGTCCTATTCCGCCATTTCCGCCCATCCCAACCCGATCTACCGAACCTACCTCAAGATTCCAAACCTGCTCGTACTGTGCATTTTCTCCGATACGACACGCATGTCCCACGTGATGCGCCTGACCAAACAGCACGCCGCATACCCAAGCCAATTCCTATTCAAGACCGTCCCACCCGTCGATCCGCTGTTGAACGCAGCGACGATGCCGCAGCTTTTTACCGAACCCTGGCATCGCATCGGCGGCACGTTCGACATCAGCACCATGCAGGAAGGAGGTGATGACCATGACCCTGGACGACAAGATCACTCGCGCGAAGGAGCTCATCAGCAAACGCGAAGAGATCGACGCTGAGCTCAGTACCCTGCTGGCCGGCAATGTCTCCAAAAGGCTGATCCGCTGTTCACTCTGCAATGCTGAAGGACACACGGCACGCACCTGTCCGCAGAAGCCGGCCGAATAAAAAAATGGGTCTTCAGGAAAACGAGTGGGTGTTTTCAGCAACTTCAGAGCGCTGGGAGCATGCATGTGAGCACCTTGAGCCGCAGATATTCATGGTCGCGTAGACCGTAGGCGCGCCGCTGGATGACGCGGATCTTGTTGTTGAGGCCCTCGACGAAGCCGAGCGAGACTTTGTTTTCCGGCTTGCAGTAGGCGGCGATGCCATCCCAATGCCGATCGATCATCTCGGCGAA
>JAPLPD010000071.1 GCA_026400395.1 Alphaproteobacteria bacterium
ATTTCGCCACGATCCGATCCGTCCTCTCCACCGCCAGGAAGCAGGGGTGGAGCTTGCTCGAGACCCTGATGACCGATCCGTTCAGCCTGATCGGCCGATTACGATTGGTGGGAGATGCGGCGGGGTAGCTGGGCAGTTACATCATTTCCCGAGAACGGATAGCAGCAGGCACGTTCGACCAAAGCAAACCATAGGGAATAACCCGGCGCGAGGCGTGAGCCATGTCCTGCACTAGCTGAATGGTGGTTAGTCCGTCCTCAACATCAGGCGGACTCATCTGCGCGGGGATAATCACGGCATTTGCGTAGGCAACGGCCAAGGTCAAGGCTGCGTTCGCCGTTCCCTCGACATCTATCAGCACCACATCGGCCGCCCTGCTTGCCTTCTCGATCTCGGCGCGCATGTTGGTGGCGTTCGCTTCGGTTACTGTGATGCTCGTGGGCTTGGTGCCGGCCGAAGCCCACTTGATGGCGCGACCGCGTGGGTCTGCGTCGATGATGTGAACGCGGTAGCCCTGCGCCGCGTACTCTCCGGCCAGAATCAGGATGGTCGTGGTTTTACCACATCCGCCTTTTGCGTTGGCGGCGGCAATGACTGCGGCTTGATGCATAGGTCTCATATCTCAAAATGATAGCGTAAGCCTAACGGCTTACATGCATTTTGCAAGCAGAAAATATACGATAGCACAATGATAGCATAATGATAGGATATCAGTATCATTTTGATAAACATGGTCGGGCATCGGTGGAGCGGGGATAGGGTTTGCCGTTTCTGATCTCTGTTCCTTGTTCGATCCGCGCCGGAGGCGTCCTTCTACCGTCAACCGACAAGCTTGAGCGCATCGGAACGGCAGGGGGCGCCGTTGCCCGCAACCGGGCCTTCCCCTTCTTTGACGGCGTGCTCCCAGCGGATGGTCTACGACAACCTCAGGGCGGTGGTGGAGACGATCTTCTCCGGCAAAGAGCACCTGTTCAACCGCCGCTTCACGGTGCTGGCCAACCACTATCTGTTCGAGCAAGTCGCCTGCACGCCGGCATCGAGTTGGGAAAAGGGACGGGCATTTCGTTTCAATATCCGAAGTTTCCGTCTTCCGACTCGGGAGTGTGGGGTTAAGTGACGCCTCACCTGTATCCCCAAGCCTGTCGTGTCGTCCCGTGGGGAGAAGTGACGGCTTCTGTGGGGAGAAGCGACACGACTCCAGGTTATCCCGTGGGGAGAAGTGACGAGACTACTAGTTAAAGACAAATAGCTTTCTAATAGCCTTGTCACTTAACCCCACAGTTGACAGCGCGGCTTTTCGGTAGGCAGTGTGCCGCAACATTTGCTCTTAAGAGGCGCTGTTGTCAGGGGATAGCGACACTTCCAACGTTCATCGGCTGGTCCTAGTCCATGGCCGTGAGCGGGCACGGGAGATGGTGGACGCGAAGATGCGGCCATTGGTTGATATCGCTGCCGAGGTGCTGGCCGACGACACACAACGCATCGGGATATCCTATACCGGCTTTTGCCTTACCGCCTTGCCACACAAGCGGCTGTTGGACGATCAGCCCTGGGAAAAGAGGGGACACCGGGTCACCCTGTTGGTGGAACCCGGCCGACTGAAACATGGCGGCAAGATCAAGCTTTTTGGCGTGCCCTACGGTGCCCGCGCCCGGATGATTCTACTCTACCTGCAAACACAGGCAATCCGCACTAGCAGCCGTGAGGTGGCGCTTGGCCGTTCCATGCGCGATTGGATGGAACGCATGGGCCTCGCCATCGGCGGCGAGACGGCCCACGCGCTGCGCGAGCAGGCGGCCCGGATATCCGCCTGTAGCCTAAAATTCTTTTGGGATGACGCCGGGTCTGATGGATTCGAACGAGGAGCCATCGTCAGGTCAGGTCTGAGGTTTCACGCTGAGGACAGCACCCAAGGTTCCCTTTGGGAAGATCGGGTTGTGCTGGACGAGGTGTTCTTCGCAGCCCTTCGAGATCATCCCGTGCCATTGCTAGAGGCCGCGATCCGCCAACTACGCGACCGCTCCATGTCCCTCGATATCTATGTATGGCTCGCGTGGCGACTACACCGGCTACCGAAGCCGACCAGCATTTCATGGCCCGCACTACATGCGCAGTTCGGCACCGGCTTTAAGGCCGTCCGGCAGTTCAAGCCGCGTTTCACTGAGGCGCTCGAGGCAGCCCTTGCCGCCTACCCCGAGGCACGTGTGGGCCTTGAGGATAAGGCAATCACTTTGTACCCGGCCCGGCCACCGATAGCCCGCATCGCCTAACCTCAGGGCGTCACTTAACCCCACATCCGGCTATCTTCCACCGCTCTGCTGCAGGGCAGCCCGATTCCCAGCCTACAAGGACCTGGTCGGTTTCGACTTCGACTCCAGCGAGGTCAATGAAGCCATGTGGACTGGTCGGTTGTCAGATGAAGTCTAGCCCATCTTTAGCGCTTTTTCCGCCATATACCGTAACGACTACGGAAAACCCCTGATATACAGTCGACCGCCCCTGGAATCTTCAATGTAGTGCCATAATCATATTATAACCCCTTGACGCCACGCGCCGCCACGCTCA
>JAPLPD010000122.1 GCA_026400395.1 Alphaproteobacteria bacterium
CGCTGTCGCTTCGATGAGTTGGCCATCGGGAAATGATGCCCAATTCAACCGCCTTACGAAACCCCGAAAACCCAGTATCCATAGGCCTTCAGGCCGCATTCCCCATCAGATTCACCCACTCGTTTTCCTGATGAGCCTTTTCTTTGTGTGACGGTCGCGGACCGCGCCTGACGCGCATCACTCTCCGAAAATCGACCAGCCGAGCCACTTGGTCAGCGCCTCGAGCGCGATCCGGCCAAGACGAGAATTGCCCGATGCATCCAGGCCGGGCGACCACACGGCGATCGAAGCTTTGCCCGGCGCAATCGCCAGAATGCCGCCGCCGACGCCGCTCTTGCCAGGCAAACCAACCCGATAGGCAAACTCGCCGGATCCGTCGTAGTGGCCGCAGGTCAGCATCACCGCGTTGATGCGCCGCGCGCGCTCGGGCGGCACGACCGACAGGCCGGTCGAAGGGTTGCGTCCGTGATGGGCGAGAAACCGCCCAGCCATCGCCAACTGGCGACAGGACATCGCGATTGCGCATTGATGAAAATAGACGCCGAGTGTCAGATCGACCGGGTTTTCCAGCACGCCGTAGGACTTCATGTAATTGGCGAGCGCGGCGTTCCGAAAACCGGTGCGCTGCTCGGAGGCAGCGACGGCTTCGTCGATGGTGATCGAAGAGTCGTCGGCCAGGAACCGCATGAACCTCAGAATTTCACCGAGCGCCTCGCGCGGATGATGCCCGGACAGGATCAGGTCGGTGACGGCGATGGCGCCGGCATTGATGAACGGATTGCGCGGAACACCCTTTTCGAATTCTAGTTGCACGATGGAATTGAACGCGCTGCCCGAAGGCTCGCGGCCGACTCGCCGCCACAGCCGGTCGCCGGCCTTTCCCAGAGCCAGTGTCAGGGTGAAAACCTTCGAGATGCTCTGGATCGAGAATGGCAACTCGCTGTCGCCACCGGCCACAACATTCCCGTCAGCGTCGATCACCACCAGACCGAAGGCTTTGACATCAGCCCGGGCGAGTTCCGGAATATAGGTCGCGACTTCACCCCGATCCGGCCGCTGCCGCATCTCGTCGGCAATCTCTTTGACAACAACTTCAAGGCTGGACACGGCGCGCCACTCGATGATCCCGACGCCACCATTGTTACGAGGGCGCGCGCATCCGGTCGAGAGGGCCGCCCGGATTAGTCATACTTCGACATCCGCAGCGGTATCACCTGCCCGCCATCCATATCGACGGCGGCGCCATGCATCCAGCGTCCGCGCGGCGACACCATAAACGCGACGAGGCCCGCAATGTCCTCGGGGCGGCCGAAGCGCGTGATTTCGAGCTCAGCCCGGTGGCGCTCGATGGCGGCGGCTTCGTCGAGACCGGTCCGCTGCATGATGATGTCGAGCCGGTGTCGGAACCGATCGGTGTCGACCGAGCCGGGATTGACGCTGTTGACCTGCACGCCGTCGCGCTTGCCGAGGTCTGCCAGCGCCTTCATGAAGGCGAGCTGCGCGCCGATCACGGATGAGCCGATCATATAATCGGCGACCGGAGCACGGCCGCCGATACCGGCAATGGCGACGATCGATCCGCCGCTTTGCGTCAAGAGCGGCCACACTGCGCGGGCGAGCCGCACCTGGGCAAATAACTTGAGGTCAAAGCCCGCCGCCCATTGCGCGTCAGTCAGCGTGAAAAAACTACCGCGCGGATTGGCCCCAGCGTTGTTGACGAGAATGTCGAGCCGGCCGAAGCGCGCCTTTGCCAATTCCGCAAGTCGGACCGGTTCACCTTCGTCCCGGAGGTCGGCGGCGTGTATTTCGGCGCGGCGGCCGGTCGCCGAGACCGCCGCGGCCACCTCATCGAGCGCGGCGCGATCCCGTGCGGTCAGCAACAGGTCGCAGCCGGCCGTGGCCAGTTCGACCGCGATGGCGCTGCCAATCCCGCGGCTGGCGCCGGTGACGAGGGCAACTTTACCTTGAAGATCATTTTCCATCGCGCATGGATCGCGGATCGGACGTGGTCCGTCAATCGGCGAATGAAGCGGCGAACGGTGCGGCTGATACGGATGGTCTCGCCGAACGCAACTCGGCGGCGGTCTGGCTCCGCTTGTCCGCAAGTTGGGTGGCCGCTTTCGGCTTCGGCGTATCGCCTTGGTCAAATTCGACGCGATTGCGGCCATTGTTCTTGGCCAGGTAGAGCGCCGCGTCCGCCCGGGCCAGAAGCGGATCGATCGCGACCGGCGGGATCGCGACCGCCACGCCGATGCTCACTGTCGCGTGGAGCTCATGCCCGGCGATCACGACACCGTCGGCCTCGAACGCGGCACGGAGCCGTTCGGCGACCAGAGCGGCATCCTGCGCCGCCCCTGGAATGATACAGGCGAACTCTTCGCCGCCGATCCGGCCGATCACGTCGGTCGAACGCAGATTGCCCGCAGCGGTCGCGGCAAAAACCTTGAGGGCGTCGTCGCCGACGGCGTGACCGAAGCGGTCGTTGATTAACTTGAACTTGTCGAGGTCGAATAGCAGCACGCTGACCGGCAGCGATTTGCGGCCTCGCGACTCGATGATGCGGTTGGCGGCGTCAAGAAACGCACGCCGGTTGAAAAGACCGGTCAGCAGATCGGTCATCGCCGCGGTCTTGTGGACATGCGTGACCCGCTCGTTCGCCACCACCAAGACAATAAAGGCGGTGCCGACCACATAGAGGATGGTCTCGAAGGCAAACAGCGCGAATAGCCCGTCGGCCGATACGGCCATCGGCGCCAGCAGGATCAATCCGACCGGCGCCAGGAACACGGCGCTGTGCAGCATCGGTACCCCGATCCGGAGCAGGCGCGCCACCAGTTCGGTTGCAGCGGTGCCCTGTTTTTGGCCGACTGTGCGACGACGCTCGCGGCGCAACTCGAAGGCCGTCAGAAACGCGTAGAACGCGATCAACACGGCCGAAACGATCAGACGGGCGTGGCCGGACTGCGCGAAGTCGGGCGACTGCATGACAGCCACCCAGGCCGTCGCGCCGGCGAACAATGCGCCCGGCAACACCGGCCGGCCGTGAAACAGCCGGGCGCCGCTCCAGATCATGCCGCAAGAGACGAACAGAAACGCGTTGGGGATTTCCGGCGAAACGAGAACCGCGGCACCCTGCGCTCCCCAGAGCGTCACCGCGGTCGCTCCCATGAGGTAGGCGCCGCCCCACCAGGCGAGCGCACGAATGCCGCGCTCCTGAACCCAGAGCATCAGCATGAAAATTCCGAGCAGTCCGGTGATCGCGCTCGCCACGGTGACGAGCGTTGCTTGATCCAAGATCATGAGTGTCCGTAGCCTCGGCGAGCACGCCGCAGGCATGAAATGGGTGTAGTCAATATTGGCGGAGAGCTTCCGCCGACCAGGGCGAATGCTCACCCTGCCCGCACTATCCAGTACGGAGTTCTCCGAAGGCTTGCGCATTTCCCGCAGCTTTTCGGTGAAACATTCGGGATAATCCGATGCGAGTTGTCGGCAAACAGGACAGGCCGCCTCAGCTGTTGCGCAAATAAAAAGGGGCGCCGAAGCGCCCCTTGGAATTGCAACGGAGGAACCGTTGGTCGACGCTCGTTGACCGGCGTCTGGTGAAATCAGCGCTTCGAGAACTGGAACGAACGGCGGGCCTTGGCACGGCCGTACTTCTTGCGCTCCACCACGCGCGAGTCGCGGGTCAGGAACCCGCCGCGCTTGAGAACGCCGCGCAAATCCGGCTCGAAATAGGTCAGTGCCTTGGAGATACCGTGGCGCACCGCGCCCGCCTGCCCCGAGAGGCCGCCGCCCGAAACCGAGCAGACGACATCAAACTGGCTTGCCCGGTTGGACGCGACCAGCGGCTGCTGGATCAGCATGCGCAGCACCGGGCGGGCGAAGAATACCTCGACCGCCTTGGTGTTGACCGTGATGGTGCCCTTGCCCGGCTTGATCCAAACGCGGGCGACCGCATTCTTTCGCTTGCCGGTTGCGTAAGCGCGGCCCTGCTTGTCGAGCTTCTGGACGTATTTCGGGGCTTCCGGAGCCGCCGGCTTCAGGGTGCTGAGCTGGTCGAGAGACTGAAGTTCGGCCATCACGCGGCCCTCATGTTCTTGCGGTTCATTGCAGCGATATCCAATTTTTCCGGCTGTTGGGCGGCATGCGGGTGGTCAGGCCCCGGATAGACCCGGAGATTGCCGAACTGGGCGCGAGCCAGTGGGCCATGCGGCAGCATGCGCTGGACCGCCTTCTCAATGATGCGCTCGGGGAACTTGCCCTCGAGGATCGAGCGAGCGGTGCGCTCCTTGATGCCGCCGATGTAGCCGGTGTGATGGTAATAGACCTTCTGATCGCGCTTGCGACCGGTCAGAACCGCCTTTTCCGCGTTGATGACGATGACATGGTCGCCGTCATCCATGTGCGGAGTGTAGCTGGGCATGTGCTTGCCGCGCAGCCGCATCGCGATGATCGTGGCGAGCCGGCCGACGACCAGCCCGGTGGCGTCGATCAGAACCCATTTCTTA
>JAPLPD010000188.1 GCA_026400395.1 Alphaproteobacteria bacterium
ACGCACGACGCCCGCCCGTTCGCGCTCCGACGCGCTCATCGTCAGTAATCCCCTGTCCATCAATGCCCCGTCGAATCAAACTCGAAAAGGGGACATTCTCACTTTGCACAAAGGGGACATTCTCATTGTGCGCTAACAGGCCTGGATGGCGGATTCGCGAAGCGGCCGTGTCGCGTTCTGGATATTTCCGATTCCGGGGTGCGCCTGTCCGTCGGCCCCGGCATGAACGTCCCGAGCACGTTCGTGCTTCTGAGGTCGAACGACGTGAAAGCGGGCCGCCGTGCTCATGTGGTGTGGCGGAAAAAATCGCAGATCGGCGCGAAGTTCATCAAATGCGCGCCATGTGCCTTTCGCCGTGCCAGCGAACTCGAACTCGACGGGAGCCGGTCGGACTCCGGTGTGCGCGGCTACCGGATATTGCCGGACGTGCGCAGGATGTAGCTCAGGACCTCGGCAACGGCCCGATAAAGTGCTTCGGGAATCTCCTGGTCGATCTCGGCCTGCGAAAGGGCTTTCGCCAACTCGGGGTTTTCCGAGATCGGCACGCCGTTCTGCTGCGCCAAATCGTAAATCCGGCGCGCAAAGTCACCGTGTCCGATCGCCGTCACGCGCGGGGCGTTGGGCTTCTCGTATTTCAGCGCGACCGCGAGGTTGATTGGGCGGCTGCTCATGTGGCGTGATCGACGAACTGGCCGGGAGGGGCCGGCGTCCGCAGCGGCTCGCCCTGCTGGCACAGCAGTTTGCCCGGGTCGAGCTTGGCGCTCCGCAATCCAGCCTCCAGCATCGGCAATTCGCGGGAGAGGCGATCGGCGCTTTCGGCGCGCTCGGCCTTCATGCTGACGGATGTGCGGTTGCCGGCCAGCGCGATGCGAACGTGAACCGGGCCGATCGGCTCGATGTCGATCGAGAAAACGGCGCGCCAGACCGGCTCGGCATGAGCGCCGTCCCGGCCTTCGTCATCGTGCTCGATTCGAATCTGGGCGACGGCGGTGCCCTGAACGGTCGATAGCGGAATGTCGAATGTCAGCCGATCGCTGTTGATTTGAGCAGAGTCCTTGCCGGCCGGCCGGCCCTCCGGAAGTGACGCAATCTGCAGCAACGTGTCGCGCGCCAGCGCCGCGTCGGTCTCATCCAGCAGGTGGTGAGCCAGTTCGCGCGGCGAGGCACCGCCGGGAATTGACGAAAGCACCGGTGGCTGGGCAACGGTTGGCGAACTGCGATAGGGCGGCATCAGTCCGGGCGCGCGCGGCGCGGCTTCCGGCTGCGCGGAGAGCTTGGGCGGCTCGATGCCGATCTTGGTGGCTGGCTCCGATTTGAGCCCGCTGGTCAGGGCTTCGCGCAGCGAAGCGCCGTCCAAGCCCGGCGGAATCGCCGGCGCCTGGGCAGCGGTTGGCGAACTGCGATAGGACGGTATTAGCCCGGCCGCGCCCGACGCCGCTTCCGGTTGTGCGGAGAGCTTGGGCGACTCAGGGCTGGCCTTGGCGTCTGGCTCCTTACCGATCCAGGTTGTCAGGGCGTCGCGCAACGACTGTAACGCCATCCGGAGCGTTGGCGTGCCTGAAAGACGGAGCAGGTCGCCCGCGGCTTCGCTCAGCGCACCCGAGCCCAGCACCGCTGCTTTGACGGCGCCCGCCGCGACCGTCCCGTCGGGTTTGACGTCAACGCGCAACGCTAGCAGTTGACGCGCGGCGTTGAGAACCTGCGGCGGGGCTTTGGCCGACTGCACGACGGCTTCAAGGTCGGCGTAAAGCGGCGAAAGCCCGCCCTGGCGGGCCACGGCATCGCGAACGATCGCGGCGGCGGATTGCGCCATTTCATCGGCGGGCGCTGTTGCTGTTGCTCCGTCGATCAGTGCCAGAGCAAGCGCGTTTAACAGCTCCGCCGGTCGCGCTTGCAGCGTCGCGGCCATCGGTGAGCCGGCAACCGCGGTTCGGAGCGACGGCAGGTTGATGGGCGACATGTGAATTCAACTATGGAATCCCATTGAACTAGCGGCTTCAAGGTTAATGGCGCGTTAATTCGTATCGTCGGCATCCCCGGTTGCGGAGATCGCGATGGGCATCGATTTGAAAAAAATCCCGAGATTCGAGGTTTGAACGAACATTGGCCGAAGCTCTTTGAGGCGATACGATGCCACCCGATCAATCGGGAAGACCGAACCATGCATGCCATCAAGGTTTATCTGCCTCCGCTCGCGCGCTTGCTGATGTCCAGCCTTTTCATCTGGGATGGCATCGTTCAGTTGCGCGATCCGGCCGGGACGGTAAAATATTTCGCCGCCGTGCATGTGCCGATGCCGGATGCGGCGGTTTGGATTTCCATCGCCGCTCATCTTGTTGGTGGATTGGGAATCCTGCTGGGCTTCAAGACGCGCTGGGCGGCTGCGTGCCTCGCCGTGCTTTGCCTCGGCACCGGATTTGGCGTGCACCTGCCGGCCGGGGACATGGCGAACATGATCGGCTTCTACAAGAATCTGGTGATGGCTGGCGGCTTTCTCTACGTCATGGCCTACGGCGCCGGGGTCATGAGCATCGATGGCGCGGACAAGCCGTAGCCGGCCGGATTGTCTCGCGGGCGTCCGATGTGGTTGCCGCGCTCGATCGCCTTTTCTGATATCCGCCGGTGGAGCAGGCCGTCAGGCCGGCTTTCCCCGCGTTTTTCGGGGCGTGTGGCTGTGCGTGTGCCCGGGACCATGCGGATGGCTGTGCGAATGCGCCATGCCGTCCGGCGCGGGCACATAGACGACGTGGCCGTGACGGACACCGCGCTCGGCGATCACCTGATTCGCGAACGACTGCACCTCGGCGCCGCGGCCCTTCAGCACGGTGACCTCGAGGCAGCTTTCCGGATTGAGATGGACGTGCAGCGTCGCCTGCGACAGATCGTGGTGGTTGTGGAATTCCTGGGCGAGCCGTTTCGGCAGTTCGCGGGCATGATGGTCGTACACATAGACGAGCGCGGCGACGCAGTTGCGCGTGCCGGCCACCTCGACGGCGGCCTGCTCAAGACCCGAGCGGGCGAGATCGCGGATTGCCTCGGAACGGTTCTGGTAGCCGCGCGCCGTGATGATGCGGTCGAGATCGGCCATCAGGTCGTCGTCGAGGGTGATGGTCACGCGCTGCATGTTGGTCTCCACCGGATTGGTTCCGGCATCATAGACGAAGGCGCGGCGCGGCGGTGCTACTTCGCAGGCTCGACGGTGAACAGATCAGCCAGCTCAATCACCGCCTTGTAGCGGCCGAGCGGGTCCTGGATCGTACTGTTGATCTGGCCGAGCTTCGGCAGGAGCGATATCGGCACGGTGTATTTCAGTCCGTCGCCGCCGGCGCGCGGACGGATTACCACCACGGCAAAGGTGCCCGGCGGCGATTTCTCCGCGGCGACCTGCAGCGTGCCCTGGCCGGCGCTCGCATAGACCGCGAGGCCGACGCCGTCCGCCGGACAAGGGCAAGGTGTTCCCTCGCCCTGGTAGTAAAGCACCGACAATTCGCGCGGCCTGGCGCCGAGTCGTTTCATCGCGTCCTCGCCGATGCGAATGCCGACCGGCAGGAACGAGCCGAAGCCGCCGTGCACGCGGCTCAAGAGCTTGATCCATTCGTCCGGTGTCTCGGCGCGTGCGGTGGAAAATCCAGCGCACACGAGCACAATCGAAAACAGGAGTCGCAGGCGCAATTTCATAGCGGATGTTTCAGTATGCGGAATTGTAGATAACATCATACTCAGAATTGCGACGCCTGTCATTGGTCGAGAAGCGGTTACCGCACGTTCTCGCTCCGGAGAGCATCGCGGGCAATCGCGGTCAGAACCGCCAGCGCGTCGGCGGTCCCGTCAGCCTCGCCCTTCTCGAAATCCAAGGCGGACTGCCCCATGGTGTTGGTTACTTGCGCGATGCACAGGACTTTGGCTTTGCGCGCTTTGGCGAACGCATAGAGCGCTGCCGCCTCCATCTCCAAGGCGAGGATGTCCCGCTGCTTCGCGGCCTCTATGGCTTCCGCGGTTTCGCGGAACGGGGCGTCGGTGGTCCACGTTGGACCGATAAGGGCGCGAACGCCCGCCGTCTTGAGCGCGTTGTCGGCCATTGCCACCAATGCAGGGTCGGCCTCGCCATACTCCGAAGCGGCTGCATAATGATAGCTTGTTCCCTCGTCGCGCAAAGCGCGGTCGATGACCACAAAGTAAGGCGTGGGCCCGGCCGATACGATCTGGCCGGCGGAGGTGATGCTCAGCAGCAGGCGACAGCCGCATTCAAACAATTCTTCCGCGACCAGCACAGCGAAGGGTGCGCCGACCGCGCAGCCGACAACGCCGACGGTCTGTCCGGCCAGCTCAAAGGCATCCAATTGGGTGTGATAGCAAGGCCATCCCTCGAACGGTTTCGATCGGCCTTCCTTGCGCAGCCGCCGCACGATATCGCCGTCCGGATCGAGGATGCAGATGGCGGGCACGTCCACATTCGGCAATCCCTTTTGCCGCCGGGCTTCTCGCAGCAGCGCTGCCGGCTGAAATACAGACGGCGCGGATGGGTTTTTGTTGTCGAGCAAGGGCGGCATGTTCAAAGCGGGCGCTCGAAGACAGCGCCATAATGATACGGCGAAACCTCGACGCGGTTGCGGAATTTGAGGCCGCCTGGCTCGACGCTGGCAATGGTCTGTTCCGGTGTCATGCGCAGTTCCGTCGCTGGCCCCCTCGGCTCTCCAAGGATGATCGTTTCTTCGCGCGGCCGCGCGTACCAGTTCAAGATGGCGAACGCGCCGGCTGGCTTGAGAACGTCACGGACGGCACGCGCGAGACGCGGCTGGTCCGGGACGCCGTGGAATGCATTGGCGAGCAATATGAAGTCGACAGGACCAGGCGCCACCTTTGGGAGGTCATAGGCGTCGGCCTCGACAAACGTGCAATTGGGGGCGACACCGCGTTCGGCGATCCGTGTCTTCGCGGCCTCCAGCAACGCGGTATCAATATCGATGGCGATGACGCGGCGTGCGATTCTGGAAAGCGGAAGTGTGAACCATCCATCGCCGGAGCACAGGTCGATCACATCCATGCCGGGCGCCACGCCGACGGCGCCCAGCACTTTAGCGGGATCCGGCCACAGGGCCTTCCACCAACCGGAATCGGGCATCCCGGTGCCTTCGAAGAAACCAACGGGCCTGCCGGTCATGCGCGGCACCCACGTTCCAGGCCGCAGCCCTGACGCATACGAATCACGCCCTCGCTCCGGGGAGCGAGGGCGCGCCGCATGTTCCGACTAACGGCGTGGTCTCAGGTTCCAACAGCGTCGCTCACGCACTTCTTGGTGAAGCTCGTCTTGGCGGCGCCATTGAGCTTCTTTTCCGCGGCCTGCGTGTCGCACGCCTTCTGGGCGTCGGTTTGGCACTTCTTCATGAAGCTGGTTTGGGCGGCGCCTGCGAGCTTCTTCTCGGCGGAGGTTACCTTGCAGGATTCGGCGTAGGCCGAACTGGTCGCAAGCGTGAGGGTGATGGCGAGGGCGATAATCTTCATGGGGCACTCCCTTGTTTGAACACGCCGCCCGAAGGAGCGGCTTTGCGTTGCACCGGGGTCCGGTTTGCACGCTATGAAGCCTATTATACGTCCCGGATTGTGGCGAAGCTTGCGGGCTCCAAGGCATATTTGGCGCTCGGGCAAAGGTCTTGTGGAGAAGGCGATGGCTGAGATCGACAAGGACGGCATGATTTTCGTCGGCAAAGGCGAGCAAACCGCGCTGATGTCGCTCGCGTTATCCAACCGGCACGGACTGGTTACAGGTGCAACCGGTACCGGCAAGACCGTCACCTTGCAGGTTCTGGCCGAGGGGCTGTCGCGGGCCGGCGTTTCGGTGTTCGCCGCCGACATCAAGGGCGATCTGTCCGGGATTTCCATGGTCGGCGAGGCCAAGGACTTTCTGGTCAAGCGCGCCAAGGACATCGGCATGGGCGAGTATCAGCCCGACGAATTCCCGGCGGTGTTCTGGGACGTGTTCGGCGAGCAGGGCCATCCGGTGCGCGCCACCATCTCGGAGATGGGGCCGCTGCTGCTGTCGCGAATGATGGATCTGAACGATGTGCAGGAGGGCGTGCTCAACATCGCGTTCCGCGTCGCCGACGAGCAGGGGCTGCTCCTGCTCGATCTGAAGGATCTGCGCGCCATGCTGGCGTTCCTGGCCGAGCATGCCTGGGAACTGACCACCCAGTACGGAAACATCTCGAAGGCGACCATCGGCACCATCCAGCGCCAGCTTCTGGTGCTGGAGAATCAGGGCGCGACCAAGTTCTTCGGCGAGCCGGCGCTGGCGCTCACCGATCTAATGAAAAAGACAAGCGACGGGCGCGGCTACGTCAACATTCTGGTCGCCGACAAGCTGATGGAGAGCCCGCGGCTCTACGCGACGTTTCTGTTGTGGCTGCTTTCGGAGCTGTTCCAGGAGCTGCCGGAGGTCGGCGATCTGCCGCAGCCGAAGCTCGTGTTCTTCTTCGATGAGGCGCACCTTTTGTTCAACGACGCGCCCAAGGCGCTGCTTGACCGTATCGAGCAGGTGGTGCGGCTGATCCGCTCCAAGGGCGTCGGCGTGTTCTTCGTCACGCAGAACCCGATCGACGTGCCGGACAAGGTTCTGGCGCAGCTCGGCAACCGCGTGCAGCACGCACTGCGCGCTTTCACCCCGCGCGATCAGAAGGCGGTCGCCGCCGCAGCCGATACGTTCCGGCCGAACCCCAAGCTCAACACTGCCCGCGTCATCACCGAGCTTGGCAAGGGCGAGGCGCTGGTGTCGTTTCTCGAAGGCAGCGGCACCCCGGCGATGGTCGAGCGTGTTCTGATCCGGCCGCCGTCGGCGCGGATCGGGCCGATCACGCCGGCCGAACGCGCGGCGATCCAGGCCAAGAGTCCGGTGAAGGGCAAGTATGACACAGCGGTCGACGCCGAGTCGGCCTACGAGGTGCTGCAGAAGCGGGTCGGCCAGACCGCGCATCCGGGCACGCCAGGGGCGCCACAGGGCGAGGCGCCGGCTGGCGGCGGCGGGCTGCTCGGCAGCATCGGCGGGATGCTTGGCGCTATCTTCGGCACCAGCACGCCGCGCGGTACGCGGTTGACGCCGACCCAGGCGATTGCCCGCGACATCACCCGCAGCGTGACCAACCGGGTCGCCGGGCAGATTGCCGGCAGTCTCGGCAAATCGATTGGAGGCTCGATGGGCAACACGGTCGGCCGCGCCATCGTGCGCGGCGCGCTGGGCGGCATTCTGCGGCGCTGAGGGAGACTCCCAACGTCATTCCGGGACGCTGCGCAGCGGCGAGCCCGGAATCCAGCAGGATTGGGACTTCTGCTTTGCTCTGGAATCCGGGTTCGCTCGTAACGATCGCGCCCCGGAATGATAGTTATTTCCCCAGCGCGTTGAAGCGCACCACCGTCGCGAGCGTGATCCAGTGGGCACGCTCGCCCGCGAGATTGCGGCCGTAGATTAGGTCGACGTTGAACCGATCGACCGGCCGGTAGCGCAGGCCGAGCTGCCAGCGTGGCGTGATGACGCCGATGTCATCGGCGGTGCCGGTGATCGGTCCGTGCTGTCAGCCGCGCTCGGCCTGGGTTTCGACGATCCGCACCAGGTCCGACATGATGCGGTTCAGTTCGAAATCCTTTGGCGTGTAGACCGCGGCGACGCCGGCCGCTTCGAGTTCCTCGGCGTCCTCCGGCGGAATGATGCCGCCGACCACAACTGGCACATCGACGATACCGGCCTCCTTCAGCCGGCTCATCACGTCCATCACCAGAGGCATGTGGCTGCCCGAAAGGATCGACAGGCCGACCACGTGGGCGCGCTGCTCGCGCACGGCATCGACGATCTCCTCGGGCGTCAGCCGGATGCCCTGATAAACCACCTGCATGCCGGAATCGCGGGCGCGTACGGCGATCTGCTCGGCGCCGTTGGAATGTCCGTCGAGGCCGGGTTTGCCGACCAGGAACGTCATGCGCCGCCCGAGCTTGCGCGACACGCGATCGACGTCGGCGCGGATGTCGTCTAGGCCGCTTACATCGTTGCGCATGGCGCTGCCGACACCGGTCGGTGCGCGGTATTCGCCGAATGCCTCGCGCAAGGTCCAGCCCCATTCGCCTGTGGTTACGCCGGCTTTGGCGCAGGCGATCGATGCAGGCGATCGATGCCGGCATGATGTTGGCGCCGCCGGACGCGGCGCGCTTGAGTTCCTTCAGGGCGGTGGCGACCGCGGAATTGTCGCGTTGCGCGCGCCACGCCTTGAGCCGTTCGAGTTGATCGACCTCGGCCTCCTCGGACACGGTCATGATGGATTCAACGCCGCCGGTGAGTGGCGAGGGTTCGCTTTCGAGATACCGGTTCACGCCGACCACGACCTGATCGCCGCTCTCGATTGCTTCCAGCCGCTCGGTGTTGGAATCCACCAGCGCCCGCTTCATGTAGCCGCTTTCGACCGCGGCGACCGCGCCGCCCATCTCCTCGATGCGCTTGAGTTCGTCCTTGGCCTCGGCCTTGAGAGCCTCGACCTTGCGGGTGATCACCTCGGAGCCGTCGAACAGGTCGCCGTATTCCAGGAGGTCGGTCTCGTAGGCGAGGATTTGCTGCATGCGGAGCGACCATTGCTGGTCCCAAGGCCGCGGCAGGCCGAGCGCTTCGTTCCACGCCGGAAGCTGCACGGCGCGGGCACGCGCGTTCTTCGAAAGCGTCACCGCGAGCATCTCGATCATGATGCGGGTGACATTGTTCTCCGGCTGCGGTTCGGTGAGGCCGAGCGAATTGACCTGCACGCCGTAGCGGAACAATCGCTGCTTCGGATCGGTGATGCCGTAACGCTCGCGGGTGATCTCGTCCCATAGCTCGACGAAGGCGCGCATCTTGCAGATTTCGGTGACGAAGCGGAGCCCGGCGTTGACGAAGAACGAGATGCGGCCGACCATCTCGCCGAACTTCTCCTGTGTCACCTCGCCGGACGCCTTTACCGTGTCGAGCACGGCGATGGCGGTGGCGAGCGCAAAGGCAAGCTCCTGCACCGGCGTCGCGCCGGCTTCCTGCAGGTGATAGGAGCAGATGTTCATCGGATTCCATTTCGGAAGCTCGGTCGTGGTAAAGATTGCCACGTCCTTGATCAGCCGCATGGAGGGCGCTGGCGGAAACCGCATGGAGGGCGCTGGCGGAAACACGTAGGTGCCGCGCGACAGGTATTCTTTGATGATGTCGTTCTGGATCGTGCCCTGCAGCGCCGTGCGTGGCGCGCCTTGTTCATCGGCGACCGCGATGTAGAGCGCCATCAGCCACGCCGCGGTGGCGTTGATGGTCATCGACGTGTTCATGGTGCCGAGCGGAATGCTGTCGAACAGCGCGCGCATGTCGCCCAGGTGATTGACCGGCACGCCAACCTTGCCGACCTCACCTTTGGACAGGACGTGATCGGAATCGTAGCCGGTCTGCGACGGCAGATCGAAGGCGACCGAAAGACCGGTCTGCCCCTTGGACAGATTCTTTCGATAAAGCTCGTTGGAATCGCGGGCGGTCGAATGGCCCGCGTAGGTGCGGAAGATCCAGGGTTTGTCGCGCCGAGCCTTTTCGCGCATTTTCGTCCGCCTTGGCCGTTAGGAGAACACCCGCTGGCTGAGCAGGACTTTTGCAGTGCAAACAGGATCATAAAGCAAGAAAACCCTAGCATCATAGGGCTTTTCGCCGCTCTGTCGCAAATCTTATTGCCATGCAGCATGACTAGGGGCAGACTTTGACCAGCCCTGATGGGCCGTGCGGAGCATTTGGCCATGGCTGAAGTCGTGCCCCTCAATCCCTTGAAAGCCTCGGCGGCGAAAGAGCTTTACGGCATCGGTGAAATTCCGCCGCTCGGCGTCGTGCCGCCGAAGATGCACGCCTGGGCGATCCGCAAGGAGCGTCACGGGCCGCCCGAAAGCTCGTTCCAGCTCGAGGTGTTGCCGACCTGGCCGATCGGCGAGGACGAGGTGCTGGTCTACGTGATGGCCGCGGGCGTCAACTACAACGGGGTCTGGGCCGGCCTCGGCATTCCGATTTCGCCGTTCAACAGCCACGACAGTGCGTTTCACATCGCCGGCTCCGACGCTTCGGGCGTGGTCTGGGCGATCGGCGCCAAGGTGCGGCGCTGGAAGGTTGGCGACGAGGTCATCGTCCATTGCAATCAGGACGACGGCGACGACGAAGACTGCAACGGCGACGATCCGCTGCTGTCACCCTCGCAGCGCATCTGGGGCTACGAGACGCCCGACGGTTGGTTCGCGCAGTTCTGCCGCGTCCAGTCGCGGCAGTTGATGCCGAAGCCCGCGCATCTGCCGTGGGAAGAGGCGGCCTGCTACACGCTGACGCTCGCAACCGCCTACCGCATGCTGTTCGGCCATCCGCCGCACACCATGAAGCCCGGCGACTACGTCCTCATTTGGGGCGCCTCGGGCGGCCTCGGCGTGTTCGGCGTGCAGCTTGCCGCGGCGTCCGGCGCCAAGGCGATCGGCGTGATCTCCGACGATTCCAAGCGCGACTACGTGATGGATCTCGGCGCCTATGGCGTGATCAATCGCAAGGACTTCAAGTGCTGGGGCCAGATGCCCAAGGTGAACACCCCCGAATACAACGACTGGACCAAAGAGGCGCGGAAGTTCGGCAAGGCGATCTGGGACATCACCGGCAAGCGTGACGTTGACATCGTGTTCGAGCATCCCGGCGAGGCGACCTTCCCGGTCTCGTGCCTGGTGGTGAAGCGCGGCGGCATGGTGGTGTTCTGCGCCGGCACCTCCGGCTTCAACATCACCTTCGACGCCCGCTATGTCTGGATGCGGCAGAAGCGCATCCAGGGCTCGCACTTCGCCCATCTCAAGCAGGCGTCGGCCGCCAACCAGTTCGTGCTCGACCGGCGTATCTATCCCTGCATGAGTGAGGTGCTGCCGTGGGACCAGATTCCGCGCGCCCACCAATTGATGTGGAAGAATGAGCACAAGCCGGGCAACATGGCCGTGCTGGTCAATGCGCCGAAGCCGGGGCTCAAGAACTTGGAAGACGTGATTGAAGCGACGCGCTGAGCATCACTCCGCGCCGACCGCCGACACATCCTCCGTCTGCCGGTTCTCGCGCCAGCGCACGATCGCGGCGTTCAGTTCGCCGCCGAAGATGAAGATCGTGGCGATCACGTAGAGAAACACCAGCGCGATCATCGCTGACGCGAGGCCGGCGTAGTAGGTCACGTAAGTGTAGGCGAAGCGTGACAGGTAGTCGCCGAACAGCTCGCCGGCGATCAGCCACAGCAGCAGCGTCACCACGATGCCGGGCGCGATGGTCAGCAGCCGGCGGCGGCCGCCCGGCAGCCATTTGTGGACGATCACCAGCGCGACGATCAGCACCACCGAGGCAACCGCGATGCGCAGGAAGTTGAACATGAACCACAGCGGTTCAAGCAGCGGCAGATGGCGGACGGCGGTGGCGAAGATCAGCGGCGCCAGCACGATCAGGAATGACAGCGCCAAAAGCCCCACCGCGGCGATCAGCACGTAGCCGATCGACTCCAGCCGCAGCATCATCCAGTTGCGGGTCTCGATCACCCCATAGGCCCGGTTGAGGCCGATGCGCAAGCTCTCGATCCCGCTTGATGCGAAGTAAATGGCGAGCGCGACGCCGATGGTCAGCAGGTCGCCGCGCGCACCAAGCAGCACCCGGCGGATTTCGCTGGCGATCGGCGAGGCCACTTCGGACGGCCACATCTGCAGCAGGAGGCCGGCCACCTCGTCGGCCATCTGGGTGGAACCGAACAGGAAGCCGGCCAGCGCTGTGACGAGGATCAGGAACGGGAACAGCGACATCAGCGCCGAAAAGGCGATGTGGCTGGCGATTGCCCAGCCGTCATCGGCAAGGAATTTGTAGTAGGCGTCCATCGCGACGCTATAGCCAAGGCGGAGCATCAGCACCGCGCACTCCCAAGCAACGACATGTCCTGCAATTGCGGATTATCGTGCCGATTGCAAGGGCTCACGCCGCCTGCACGCTGGCCAGGAACAACCGGACCTCGGCGTCGAGGTTTTCCGCCTCCGCCGACAGCGTGTCGGCCAGCAATTTGACGTTGCCCGCGGTCGCCCGCGCGTCGGTGCTCGCGCCGGCGACCCGGCGCATGGCGAGCGCGCCGGTCTGCGCTTCGAACGAGGCGCGGTTCACGCCGTCCGCGATCGACGTCACCGCCGCGTTCTGCTGTTCCATGGTGATGGAAACAGCGGAGGCCATGGCCGACATCTCGACGATGATCGAATTGACCTGTCCAATTGCCTGCGCGGAATCGGAGGCGGCAGACTGGATCGCGCCGATCTGTCCGGCGATCTCGGCGGTCGCGCGGGCGGTCTGGGTGGCCAGCGACTTGACCTCGGAGGCGACGACCGCGAAGCCGCGGCCGGCCTCGCCGGCGCGCGCGGCCTCGATGGTCGCATTGAGCGCGAGCAGGTTGGTCTGGCCGGCGATCGCCTGGATCAGCCCGATCACCTCGCCGATGCGGGTCGCCGCCTTGCCCAGTTCGGTCATGGTCTGCGCGGTGCGCCGGGCCTCGGACGCCGCACGGGCGGCGACCTCGGTGGATCTGGCGGCCTGTCCGGCGATCTCGCCGATCGATGCGGCCAGCTCTTCGACCGAGGAGGCGGCGGTGGTGACATTCTCGGCGGCGGCGCTGACGCGGCTCTCGGCGGTTTGCGATTCCTTGGTCACCGCGTCGGCCGCGCCGTTCAGCGTGTTCGACGAGGTTTCGAGTTGGTTCGCCGTCGCCCGCAGGTTGCCGAGCGCCTGCCGGATCGAGCCGCGGAATGCGGTGATCGCGCCGGCAACCGCTTCGCCGCGCTGTTCCTTGTCGCGCGCGGACTTGTCCCGGTCCGTGCTCAGGCGGTCGCGCTCGATCATGCTGTCGCGGAAAACGATGACGCTTCGCGCCATGACGCCGATTTCGTCGGAGGCGAGGATCGCCGGGATTTTCGCCGAGGTGTCGCCGCTGGCGAGCCGCTTCATGACGCCTGCCAGTCCGTCGAGCGGCTGGGTGATGCTACGGCCGATCAGCCAACTGAACGCGATGCCGATCAGCACGGTGCCGATGCCGGCGGCGATGATGATGTGACGGATGCGCTGTTGCGAGGCCGTGAGCGCGGCCGATGCCGAACTGGCGGTGAGCTTCGCCGAGCCGATGATTTCGTCGGCCACCGGGATCATCAGTCTGACGTTGTTGTCAATCAGCGCGATCTGCGGTGAAACCTTGCCGGTCACCTCGATCCACTCGGCGAAGGTGTCGTTGTAGAGCTTCACCTGCTGCGCCAGTTGCTCTTTCATTACGTCGGCGGCGATCACGCCATTGGTGACCGCCTTGAATGTCTTGAACTCATCGAAGAATGCGGCTTGCAGCGCGGTCTCCCGGTTCAGGCGGTATTCGGCCTCGAGGCGCCGCATGGTCAGCAGCGAGATGAGCAAGTTGTGTCCATCGGTTTCGCTCATCCATGACTTGTCGTCGTGGATGATGCGTTCGACCGCGGATGCGACTTTTGTCATGCGGTTGCGAAGGCCCTCGCTTTCGGTGAAGCCGAGGATTTTCTGGTGCCGCGCGAGATCGTCGAACCGCACGGCGACCTCTTCGATCTGTGCCTTCAACGATGCGGACTTTAGCTGCATCGTTGGATCGACAGCGGCCTCGATGATGCCGAGCGCGCGGACCGCCGAGTCATGGGTGGTCTCGAACGTACGGACGAGCGCCTTGGTCGGCCGCATGGCAAAGTCGCGGGTGTGAAAGCTCATCTGGAACAGCATGCCCCGAAGCTCACGGCTGACCTCGGCCAAGTTGGAAGCACGGTCGGCGGTGCGCAACGCGTCGGCGACGTCTCGTTCACCGGCGGTAAAGGCGAGGCCGTCGATCAGGAATCCAGCGACTGGAATGGCGGCCAGGACGACGATCCGGGTGCGGACCGAGACCCGGGTGATGAGATAGCGGAGCGACAAGGTCATGGTCGGTTGGGTTCCACGCCCCCGGTCCGTGGGCCGGTATCGCGAGTGTCCGACGCTCAGGAAGGCCGGAAAATGGTTAACAATGTTGAAAAATGAGGCATTCCGGCTTGGGGGTGCCTAGGGATGCGGATTGCGATTTCCTATTGTGCGCTGCACAATTATAAGGTGTCTCAGGATACCGTCGGAGATCGCAGATGCCCCAAGCTGCCGTTCGCCTGTCCCCGAGCAGCAATCTGTTGCCCCTGGCACAAGCCGCGACCAATGCGGTGGAGGCGCTGCTTGCCGACGCCACGGCAAAGGTTCGAGAGCGGGTGGTGCTCGAAGGCAAACCTTCCGCGCGGCTGCTCGACCGCGAACAGCGCGCGACACATGGGCTCGCGTGGCTGGCAACCTACGTCGAAGCCGTGCGCCAACTCAGCGCGTATGCTGAGCGCATGCAGGACACCGGACTGCTCGGCGAAACCGAGGAGTTGATTGTTCGCATCGGGCTTGGCGAATATCTCGCGCAGATACAGGGCGGCATCCCGATCAGCCAGAATGAAATCGTCCGTCCGTCCGATCTCGGACTGTCTTTGGGCGCCGTCGCCGCCCGCATGACGGCGGAGGTCGAGCAACTCGTTCTCACCGGCAACACGCCGGAAAATCGCGCCCGGCTGGTCGAACTGATTCGCGCCAATCACGGCGCCACGGTCGGCGCCTGCGGGCTCGACGAGACGCTGGAAACCATCCGCGACGAGATGCGCAAGTTCGCCGACAGCGAGGTGATCGATCACGCCCAAGGCTGGCACCGCACCAACAGCTACATCCCGATGGACGTCATCTCGCAAATGGCGGACCTCGGCGTGTTCGGCCTCACCATCCCCGAGGAGTACGGCGGGATGGGGCTCGGCAAGGAATCGATGTGCGTGGTTTCCGAGGAACTGTCGCGCGGCTACATCGGCGTCGGCTCGCTCGGAACCCGATCCGAGATCGCCGCCGAACTGATTTTGGGCGGCGGCACCGAGGACCAGAAGCGCCAGTGGCTGCCGAAACTCGCCTCGGGTGAGGTGCTGCCGACGGCGGTTTTCACCGAGCCGAACACCGGCTCCGATCTGGCTTCGCTCAAGACGCGCGCCGTGAAGGATGGCGACGTCTACAAGGTTCAAGGCAACAAGACCTGGATCACCCATCCGGTGCGCGCCGACCTGATGACCCTCCTGGTCCGTACCAATCCGGCCGAGAAGGGTTATCGCGGCCTGTCCATGCTACTCGCCGAGAAGCCGCGCGGCGACGACAAGACGCCGTTCCCAGTCGATGGCATGAGCGGCACCGAGATCGAGGTGCTCGGCTATCGCGGCATGAAGGAATACGAGATCGCCTTCGACGGTTTCGAGGTGAAAGCCGACAGCCTGCTCGGCGGCGTCGAAGGTCAGGGCTTCAAGCAACTGATGGCGACCTTCGAGTCGGCGCGTATCCAGACCGCGGCTCGCGCCATCGGCGTGGCGCAGTCGGCGATGGAGCAGGCGCTGACCTACGCGCAGAACCGCGTCCAGTTCGGCGATCCGATCGTGAAATTCCCGCGCGTCGCCGACAAGATCGCCATGATGGCGGTTGAGATCATGATTGCGCGCCAACTCACTTACTTCGCCGCGCGGCAGAAAGACTCCGGGCGGCGCTGCGATCTTGAGGCCGGCATGGCCAAGCTGTTGGCCGCCCGCATCGCCTGGTCCAATGCGGACAACGCCGTGCAGATCCACGGCGGCAACGGGTTCGCCATGGAGTTCCCGATTTCGCGCATCCTGTGCGACGCCCGGATCCTGTCGATTTTCGAGGGTGCGGCCGAAATTCAGGCCCAGGTCATCGCCCGCCGGCTGCTGGACGGATCGAACTAGCGAACTCAACCGAAAAATCCCGCCATTTCAGACGTTGATCCCTGTTCGCACCATCAGGCAGGCGTTCACGTCATCTTCGGAGAAGCCTCATGGACTCGAGAATCGATCACGGCATGTGGGTCGTGGTTTGCGACGGCGCCAAGGCGCTGGTGTTGGAAAATGCCGGCAGCCGGAAGACGCCGAACCTGAAGACCAAGGAGGTCTACGAGCAGGACGATCCGAAAACCCACGAGATGGGCACCGATCGTCCGGGGCGGACCGCCAATGGGGTAGGCTCAGCGCGCAGCGCCATCGAACAGACCGATTGGCACGACCAGGGGGAACAAAGGTTCCTGACCAAGCTCGCCGCCCGTCTCGACAAGGCAGTGCTCAGCGGTGAGACGCCCTCGCTGATCGTGGTGGCGCCGCCACGCGCCACCGGGATGCTGCGCCGGGCCTATTCATCCCAGGTGCGTCAGGCGATCCGGCAGGAGGTCGAGAAGGACTATCTCAAGATGCCGCTCGACGAGATCACCCGCCATCTCTTGCAGTAGCTTTAAGGCCGGTAACCGATAGCGCGGAGCGATTCCGCGATGGCCTTCGGCAACGGCGTATCCGGGATGTCGCCGATCGCCGCCCTGAGTTTGGCGCCGGCCACCCGGTGCGGCACGCGCCAGAGATATTCCAGTTCCGAAAGCTCCCGGCCGAGCGCCATCAATTGCCCGATGGTCTTGAGAAACCACCAGCTCATCATCCGCTGCGTGAACGTGGCTCGTGTCACAGACTCGATCGTCGCGATGAATTCGCTGCCGGTCACGGCATGGCCGGGAAACCCGAACACCTCGAATGGTGCGAAGTTCGCGCGCTGCTCTGCCAGTTGCAGGAGAGTCTCTGCGAAATCCGGCAGGTATGCCCAGGCGTGCTCGACGTTGAGCGGTCCGGGATAGGTGAGCCGGCCGCGTCCGATCTCCTTGGCGATCACCAGGTCGAACCACGAGCCGGCACCACCGCCGAAGAAATCTCCGCCGCGCAGAATGACGGCGCGCATGCCCCGGTCGCACGCCTCGCGGATACGCTGTTCGATCTCGACGCGCATGGCGCCTTTGCGGGTGGTCGGCTGCATCGGCGTGTTTTCGTCGAGCACCGGCGGCATGCCGCGTCCGTAGTTCCAGACGCTGCCCGGGAAAAGCAGCGTCGCGCCGTTGCTCTCCGCCGCCGCGATGGCGGCATAGGCGAGCGACAGCGCGTTCTTCTGCCACTCGGTGATGACCGGATTGAATGCGTTGAGCACCACGTCGCAGCCGGCCGCCGCCGCGACTGCTTCGTCGCGCGTCACCGCCTCGATCGCCTCGACACGGCGGGGCACGGCGGCCGCGCGGCCAGGGCGCACCAGCCCCTTCACCTGCCAGCCCGCATCGCGGAATGTTTCAGCGGCCACGTAGCCCAGCCGCCCGGCGGCGCCGAGCACAAGGATGCGGCCCTTCATCGTCGTGCCGCCAACGTGCTGTTTTCGATCATGCTGTGCCTATATAGGGGTTGGAAGGGAACCGGATCAAATGTCGCAAGGCGTCGCACCGCGCAACATCAAAGGGGATCGCCGCTGGCTTGTGCTGGCGTTCTGGTTTGCTGTTGTTGCTGTTGTGGCGATCGCCGGTTCGTGGGTGACCTTGCCGAAAATCCCGACCTGGTACGCTGGCCTCAACAAGCCGTCTTTCACGCCGCCGAACGCGGTGTTCGGACCGGCTTGGACCATTCTCTATACGATGATGGCGGTGGCGGTATGGCGCATCGGGGCGCCGTCCGATCCGGCGCGGCGGCGCGCGGTCACGCTGTTCGCGGTGCAACTGGCGTTCAATGCGGTTTGGTCGCCGGTATTCTTTGGGCTGCAGGCGCCGAAGCTCGGTCTGGTGGTGGTTGCGGGATTGCTGGTGTCCCTGGCGGCGACATTCATCGCGTTCTGGCGCATCGATCGTTGGGCGGGCGGGCTCCTTGTGCCATATCTCGCCTGGGTCTGTTATGCGACCTCGCTCAACGCTGCCATCGTCGCTTTGAACTGATGGCAACCGCCCGTTTCGGATGATAGGAACGCCCGATGGCAGATTTCATGTCGCACTATGCGGTTCCCGTCGCCATTGCCGCGGTCGCCATCGTGCTGGTGCTCGGCCTGATCAACATGCTGCGCGACGGCTCGCCTGACCGGTCGCAGCGGCTGATGCGGCTGCGCGTCCTGCTGCAGTTCGTCGCCATCATCGTGATCATGGCGACGATCTGGATCATGGGGCGGTAGCGTCCTATTTGGACGGCACCGCGCGCATGTATTCTTCCTTAGGTTTCTTCGTCGCCTTGGCGTTGTTGGCCTTTTTCTTTTTCGCGGCCGAGAAGTCGGTGGATTGGGCTTGAGGCGTGCCGGTTGTCCCGGCGGCCGATACAGGCGCTACGGGTATCAGCATCAGAGCAGTGGCCATTGCGAGCATGGTGAAGCGCACGAGAGTTCTCCCTGGGTTCGGCAACGGGGTAGAACAGACCGAACATCGAGATTCGGAAGCGGCACGAGGACGTCATGGTCGTATTGAATCGCATCTACACCCGTACCGGCGACGACGGCACCACCGCGCTGGGCTCCGGCGACCGCCGGAAGAAATACGACCTGCGCGTCTCGGCCTACGGCACCCTTGACGAGGTCAATGCCACGATCGGACTGGTCCGGCTGCACACCGCAAACGACGCCGCGCTCGATGCCGCCTTGGGGCGCATCCAGAACGACCTGTTCGACGTGGAGGCCGATCTCTGCCTTTCGGAAAAGGGGCCGGGTGGGGCTCGGCTGACCGTCACCGACGCCCAGGTGGACTGGATCGAGGCCGAGATCGACCGGTTCAACGCCGACCTTGCACCGCTGCGCTCTTTCATCCTGCCGGGTGGCACGCCCGCGGCGTCCTACATGCATCTGGCGCGGACCATCTGCCGGCGCGCTGAGCGCATCATGGTCGAGTTGCGCGATCAGCCCGGCGAAACCGTCACCGACGCGTCGCTGAAATACGTCAACCGGCTGTCGGACTTTCTGTTCGTCGCGGGCCGTTACGCCAACGACAAGGGTGCGCGCGACGTGCTGTGGGCGCCGGGCCAGAACCGGTGATGTCGCGTCCGCTCGCATGGCTCGCCTGCGCCGCGATTTTGGCGGCGTCGCCGGCGTCCGCCGCGACGCCGCTGGACGATCTGATCAAGCCGGAGTTGAAGAGCAGCGCCTGCTTCGCCCGCGTCTATGACGCGGCGCATTTGCGGGCGCACTCGAAGCAGAAGACCGCCGTGATCACGGTCTGGATGAAATACGAGGACGCCGGCGGAGCAATGGCGCTGTCTGTGGCGCTTGCGGTCACTCAGCGCGGCGATCCAGCCGCTCTGTTTTCGCAAGGGGGTTGCGACTACCAGAAGGCCGGCAACCGCGACACGTCGAACAAAGTGCTGATCAAGTCCTATCCGAAGGCGGCGGGATTTGTATGCACGCAATCGGCGCAGCCGGACGTGTTCGAGGCGGTGAGCGCGGAGGAGGGCGGGGCGCTGATCCTCGACCGCGGCAAGGATCGCGACACGCTGATGGTCTATCTCGACGACAGCCTGACAATGGTGAAGCGCGCCAATCGCGGCGCCCCGCTCGACATCAAGTTCGGCGCCGACGACCGCGTGTTCCTGCTGCGCCGAACCGCCCCGCGGGACTGCGCGGCGGTCGAGGAGGCGGTCACCGAGCCGGAACCCGGCGTGCGGAAACGCTGACGCCCGGAATCGCAGAGCCGACTCTGACCGGCGCGTCGGCCCATGCGTGCTCGCTCTTGTATCGGGCGCGGCCATGGTGTGGACTACCAGCCAACAAGTCTATGCTGGGGGGATCGGGATGGCGCTACGATCATGGCTGCTGGCCGCGGTCGCGTTTTTGACGGCGCTGTCGCAATCGGTTCAGCCGGCGCAGGCGCAAACCCAGGGTTGGCCGCAGCGAACCGTCAAATTCATCGTTCCCCTCGGTCCGGGCTCAGGCGCCGACATGACCGCGCGGCTGCTTGCCGGACGATTGAGCGAGAGCTGGGGTAAGCCGGTGGTGATCGAGAACCGCCCCGGCGGCGATGGCTTTGTCGCCATCAACGCCTTCGTCGGCGCGCGCGACGATCACACATTGCTGTTCAGTCCGAGTTCGGTGTTCACCGCGCATCCGTTTCTCTACGAAAAGCTGCCCTACGATCCGCAGGATCTGGTGCCGCTTGCGCGCGTGACCAGCACGCTGGCGGGCGTCGGTGTACCGGCCTCGTTGAAGATTGCGACGCTGGCTGAATTCGTGGCGCTGGCTCGCGCCGAACCCGGCAAGCTCAACTGGGCCGGCATCACCGGCGCACTCGATTTTGTGTTCGCCGGATTTCTCCACGGCGCCGGTCTGAACGTCAACAAAATCCCGTACCGTGATGGGGTCCAGGCGCTCAGTGATCTTGGCGAAGGACGCATCCACGCCTTTCTGACCGCGCTGGCGGTGATCCGGCCGCAGATCGAGGCCGGCAAGGTGAAGCTGATCTCGATTGCCAACCAGGAGCGGGCTCCGTACGCGCCCGATGTGCAAACCGCCATCGAGGGCGGCCACCCCAGTCTCACGTTCGACGGACTGGTCGGTCTGTTCGGCTCGCGCGACATGAGCGAGGAACTTCGAAACCGGATCGCGGCGGATGTTCTGGCGGTCGCGAGCGATCCTGTCGTCGTGAAACAGTTGGAGGCGAACAGCCAGCTTGTCAGGCCGGCGAACTCCAGCGTGTTCGCGGCGGCCATCGACGTGCAGCGGTCCCAGATCGACTCCGCTGCGAAAAGCCTGGGCTCGAAGCCCAACCGTTAGCCTGGCCGCTCTGAACGCATACCGACCATGACGCGTGGTTGACGGGCAGGGGTGGCACGCGCGGGCGTTCGCATTTATCGTCGCGCTGCAGGAGCATGAGATGGGAAAAGCGCGCCGTGTAGCCATTGTTGGAGCGGGCCTTGGTGGTCTGGCGGCGGCCATCGCGTTGCGCCAGCAAGGCATTGAGGTGCAGGTCTACGAACAGGCGCCGGAACTCGGCGAATTCGGCGCCGGCATCAACATCAGCCCGAACTCCGCCAAGTTCTTCGACGCGATCGGCTTGGCGGCGAAGCTGCAGGCGGTCGGGTCCGAGCCGATCGGGCTGACTTGGCGCGACTGGGGCGCGGACGAGATCAGCTACAGCCTGCCGTTCGGCGATTTTCAGAAGCGCTACGGCGCCAAATATTACGTCGTCCACCGCAGCGATCTGCATCGCCTGCTGTCCGAGACGGTGCCGCAGGAGAGCATTCAACTCGGCAAACGCTGCAAGCAGGTCGAGACCCGCAACGGTTCGGCGGGCCTGTTGTTCGATGACGGCTCCAGCGCCGAGGCCGATGTCGTCGTCGGCTGCGACGGCATCCGCTCCGCGGTTCGCGCCAGCACGTTCGGCGGCGAAGGCCCGCACTATGCCGGAACCATGTGCTGGCGCGCACTGGCGCCCACCGATGCGCTGCCGGAAAATTGTCACGACGGCTATGTGAACCAGTGGTCCGGCGACGGCGGGTTCGTCGTCAGCTACTACATCCGGCAAGGCAAGTTCATCAACTTCGTATGCGTGCGCCAGCAGCCCGGCTGGACCGAGCAGTCCTGGTCGGTGCCGAGCAACGTCGATGAGATGCTGGCGGCGTTCCCCAATGCGGGGAAGAAGCTGCGCACGATGATGGCGGCGGCGACGTCCTGCTCCAAGTGGGGCCAGTTCACCGGCGAGCACGCGCCGCAGTGGACCAAGGGGCGCGTCACTTTGCTCGGCGATTCCGCCCACGCTATGCTCGCGACCTTCGGGCAGGGCGCCAATATGGCCTTCGAGGACGCGTATGTTTTGTCGCGCTGGCTTGCCAGCAGCGACGATCCGGACGCGGCACTGGCCGGCTATGAGGCGGTTCGCAAGCCGCGGGCAACCCGGGTGCAGCAGCTCTCGCGCACCGAGGTCGGCTTCAAGAAGATCCATACCGACTGGGACCGCCTGCGCCGCGAATTCGCGTTTGTGACCCGCCACGGCTCGACGACGGGGGGGGTCTATCGCTGGATTTTCGGCTACGACCCGGTCGCGCAATGGCGGGGTTCCTAATCCGCTGCCCCCTGTATGGAAGTCCGGGGCTGGCGTTGACCGCGAATAACGCGGCTATTAGGGTGCAGCGCACCAATTTCGGGCCCAAAATTGGGGCAGACGGCCCGAGGAGTAGACAAGCAACATGAAGATCGTCGTGCCCGTGAAGCGGGTGGTGGACAAGGACATCAAGATTCGCGTGAAGGCCGACGGTTCGGGTGTCGAACTGGCCAACGTGAAGATGTCGATGAATCCCTTCGATGAGATCGCGGTCGAGGAAGCGATCCGGTTGAAGGAGCAGGGCAAGGCGACCGAGATCATCGCGGTGTCGATCGGCCCGCAGCAGGCGTCCGAGACGATCCGCACGGCGCTTGCCATGGGCGCCGATCGCGGCATCCTGGTCAAGGTCGAGGGCGCGGTCGAGCCGCTCGCCGTCGCCAAGATCCTCAAGGCCATCGTCGATGACGAGAAGCCCGGCTTGGTCATCATGGGCAAGCAGGCGATCGACGACGATTGCAACGCGACCGGCCAGATGCTGGCGGCGCTGACCGGCTGGCCGCAGGGCACATTCGCCTCCAAGCTCACGATCGATGGCGACTCCGTTCAGGTCATC
>JAPLPD010000195.1 GCA_026400395.1 Alphaproteobacteria bacterium
CACGGCGTTCCGCCAACTGCCGCGCCCCTCGCCCGCCGAGGACGAGAAGACGCTCGACGCGCGCGTCGAGGCCGTCATCGCCGCCAGCGCCCTGAAAGCCGCCGCCCCTCCACCCGGCCAACGCGGATGTGGATAACGAGTGGCGACGCTACCGCTGTGAAGGCGCGCGACCCCCCTCGTTACCCACAAACGCTCAGCCCCATCCAAAAGGGGACATTCTCATTGTGCGGAACGAGGGGACATTCTCATTGTGCGTTGACAGACTGTCATCAGCCAGCCGGACATAGCTGCCCGCTTCCGCGAAATGGGGTTCGAATATCTGCCGCTCTCGGTGCCGGAATTCACGCGATATGTAGGAAGCGAACAGAAAAAGTACGCTGACATTATCCAAAAGGCACAGATAAAGCCGACCGAATAGGACACAACCCCGAGCAGATCGTGAGCACGGATTCAGTAACTGGACAATTGGCAGCCTTTGCTCAGGGAACCACCTGGAAGAGCATTCCGGATGCGATTCGGCATGAAGCCAAGCGTTCGCTCCTGAACTATTTCGGATGCGCGCTGGCGGGATCGCAGGATGATGCGGTCTGCGCCGCGTTGCGCGCGCTCGGCCCTCTTTCTGGGCCACCAAAAGCATCCGTGATCGGCCACTCCGCGCGGCTGGATACCTTGACCGCATCGTTTCTCAACGGGATGGGCGGCAACATCCTCGACTTCGACGACACTCACATCCCGACCGTGATGCATCCAACAGCGCCCATCGTTGCTCCGCTGTTCGCCTATGCAGAACAGGAGGCGACATCCGGCCGCGACCTGCTGCTTTCATTTGTGCTCGGCTTCGAGATCGCCTGCCGGATCGGGAATACGGTGGCGCTTGGCGGTCATTACCGCCGCGGCTGGCACATTACCGCGACCTGCGGTGTGTTCGGCGGCGCCATCGGCGTGGCAAAGCAAATGAATTTATCGGCCAAACAGTATTCCGCGCTGTTCGCCGTAGCTGCCGGACAGGCGGCCGGCCTAGTGGAAAATCTCGGCACCACGGCCAAGGGCATCAGTGTCGGTAACGCGGCGCGGAACGGCTATCTCGCGGCGCTGCTCGTTCGCGAAGGCTTCGAGGGTCCGGCGCATCCGATCGAGGGACAGCACGGCTTTGTCCGCGTGACGTCGGAAATGTCCGACTTCGGAGCGCTCGTCGCCGATCTCGGCGGAAGCTGGGAGCTGACCAAAAATACTTACAAGCCTTATCCGACCGGTGTCGTGCTCAATCCAGTCATCGATGCCTGTCTCGAACTACGCGAAAGGCAAGGGCTTTCAGCCGTTGACGTCGCATCCGTTCACGTGCGGGCCCATCCCCTGCTGTTCGAACGCACCGACCGCCCCAACGTCGCATCGGGCCGCGAGTCGGTCGTCAGTCTTCAGCACACGGTGTCCGTGACGATGCTGTTCGGGGCGGCAGGGCTCGCTCAATTTACCGACATCATGGTGCAGGATCCCGCGGTCCTTGCGCTGCGGACGAAAGTCAGCGGCACCGCCGACGAAGCGGTACCGGTTGGCGTGGCCACCGTCAGCATCCGCACTAATGACGGCCGCTCGTTCGAGAAGACCGTCACGGAAGCCCTAGGAAGGCTGGAGCGGCCACTAACGGACCGGCAGATTGAGGAGAAACTGCGGTCGCTTGCAGCCTTCAGCGCGCCGTGGTGCGATACCGCGCGCCTGATCGACGCGGTGTGGAACCTCGACAGCCTTCCGGCCGCGGCTTCGGTGATGGTGCTGGCAACACCGCCCGATTGAACGCAGCCCCGCTAGTCCGGCTTCTTGTGCGTCGCGTTGAACGCTTTGATCTCATTTGCGAGAACCTGACCGGCGATCCGGAAAGCGCCATGGGAGGCCGGAGCGCCGCAATACACCGCCGACATTAGCAGCACCTCTTGGATCTCCTCGATCTTCAGCCCGTTGTGGATCGCCGCCCGAAGGTGGACAGCGAGATCATCGGGCTTGTTGAGCGCAATCAGCATCGCGAGCACCGCTATGCTGCTGTCACGGCGGGATAGCGTCTCGCGTCCCCACACCTTGGCCCAATAGGCCTCGGTGGCAAACGTCATGACCGGTTCATTGAACGCATCTTCCTTGGCCAGGGTCCGATCCACATACTCCTCGCCCAACACAGCGCGGCGAATGACCAGGCCTTTTTTGTATTCTTCGCTCGGCATCGAAAATCCTTCCAGGTTTGAGTTCGTTCGCGAATATCAGTTTGCGCCGGTCACGCCGGCCGCCTTGAGTAGTGGCACCCACAGATCGATTTCAGACTGGACGAACTGGCGCAGATAGTTTGGCCCTCGCTGGCCCGGTTCCGGCACCTCTCCGCCCAGCTCCACAATGCGGCGGCTGAACGTCGGATCGTCCTGAACGTAATCCAGCGCCTTTTTCATTCGTGCAACGATAGGCGCCGGCGTGCCCTTTGGAAACATCAAGGCAAACCATACGTTCACTTTGTAGTCGGGCAATCCGGCTTCCGTTGTGGTCGGCACGCCCGGCAGGCTCGCGGATGGATTGCCGCTGGCCACCGCGAGAGCCTTGAGCGATCCGGATGCGACATGGCTCATGACGTTGGCGACTTGGTCGCAGACAAAATCCACGCGCCCGCCAACCAGATCCTGCATCGCAGGCCCGGTGCCGCGGTAGGGCACCTCGGTAGTTGTAATCTTAGCGACCGCCTTGAAGTGCAGGCAAGCGATCTGCGAGACCGAGCCCACTCCCCCTGTCGCATTCGTCACCGCGACCCCCGCGCCGCGCACGTGGATGATGAACTCGCGCAGCGAATTGGCCGGAAAATCCTTGCGAGTGACCACCGCGATTGGATTGGTGCTGATTATCCCGACAAGCTCGTGGCTATCGAGGGGATGATACTTGAGGTTCGGATAAAGAGCGGGTGCTGCGGCATGCGTGCCGTTCGATGCTAGCACCATCGTGTAGCCGTCCGGCGGAGCGGCCGCGGCGCGCGCGGCGCCGAGGGTCCCTCCGGCGCCGGTCACGTTTTCGATAATGACCTGCTGGCCGAGATCTTTGCTCAACCGCTCGACCACCATGCGCGAGAGGGTGTCCGCGGGACCGCCCGCGGCATAAGGAACGATAAGGGTCACCGGATTGGTCGGATAGTCTTGCGCGGCGACCGAGACAGATAGCGCGACGAACGAAACGAACGCGGCAATGACGAACGACGGTTTGGTAGCAACAATCATTTGTGCGGCTCCAGATGCGGGTGGCGGCTTGTTGCGGTAGCGCCGAGCCGGCTCTCGAGCGCGGCGGCAAAGTCGAGGACAACGTCGTCGGCGCCTGGCCGTCCGACGATCTGCAATCCGACCGGAAGTCCGTTGCCGGTCCAGACTGGCAACGAGATCGCCGGCTGACCGGTGAGATTGAATGGCCACGTCCAGGAAAACCAGTCGAAGGGGGACGTCTTGCGGCCGGAGATCGTCGTCGGTCCGATGATATCTGCGGCAAAGGCAGTGACGGGCGATGTCGGCAACAGCAGAACATCGGCATCGGTGAAGCACTGCAGGAGGTCGCGAGTAAAATCGCGCCGCCATTGCAGCGCGCGCACCAGAGCCGTGGCGCTTTGCGAGGCGCCGAAGCGCACCATCTTCACAAGGCCAGGGTCCATACGTGCCTCGAACTCCGGCAGATGCGGCTCCAGCGCGGACGCAAGCTCCGCCGCCACGATCACGCGGAACTGCAAATCGGGATCGGTCCACATGACCTGTCTATTGACGAGTTCACAGCCAAGGTCGCGCACGGCTGCGACGGCACGCTGCAGGCCCGCCGCCACGGCCGCCTCAGGCTCCAGGTGATTCAAGCTGCGTGCCACAGCGACACGCAGCTTGCCCGGCACGCGCGAAGCAGCCGCCGGATCAGGTCGATTCAATGACATGGGATCCCGCGCATCGGGGCCAGCAATGACGTCCATCACCAGGCGCACATCTTCGACGGTCCGTGCAAACGGCCCGGTGTGCCCCAGAAAATCCCAACCCTCGAAGCCCGGATACTGCGGAACACGGCCTGTGCTTGGCTTGAAGCCGACCACGCCACAAAACGAAGCCGGCAGGCGGATCGAACCGCCGCCATCCGTACCGATGCTGAGTGGGCCAAGCCCGCTCGCCACCGCGGCCGCGCTGCCGCCGGACGACCCGCCAGTTGTCCGGCTCAGGTCCCAGGGGTTACGCGTTATGCCGAGCAGGGGACTGTCCGTGACGGTCTTGTGGCAGAACTCGGGAGTCGAGGTTTTGCCGATTACGATTGCACCGGCGTTCTTGAGCCGTTCGACCACAATTGCGTCGGCATCGGGGACAAAATTCTCGAAAATGAAGGACCCGGCAGTGGTGCGAACGTCCTTGGTGTAGAGGATGTCCTTGATCGACACCGGGACGCCATGGAGCGGCCCTAGCGGACGGCCCGTGGCCTGAATGTCGTCCGCTGCGGCTGCATCCTGAAGCGCCTCCTTCCGCAGAACTGTCACGAACGCGCAGAGCTCTGGATCGACCCGGTCGATCCGGTCGAGAACGGCCCGGACCGTTTCCACCGCCGAGAGTTGGCGAGCCCGGATCGCTTCGGCCAATTGGGCCGCCGTCGCCCAGACGATCTGCTGGTCGCTCATGCTCATGCGGGCTGCAACGTCTCACGCATCGCGGCCCGTAACTCATGGGTCGCCGCCGTATCGATGGTGCGACCGCTCGCGTCGAGCACCACGCCATATGCGGTGCGAGCGGCGTCGATGCCGACATAACCCTTGCGCACGTCCCAGGCGACTGCCGCGGGATCCCGCTCCAGCGGGTCGCCCCAGCCGCCGCCGCCCGCGGTCACCACGCGAACGATGTCCCCATTCTTGAGCGGAATGTTGTCCGCCATTGTCGGAAGCGGCCGCTCATCCGGCAAGCCCGGATTCAAGACGATGTGGCCAACGCGGCCGGCCCGACCGCCGGCGACGCCGTTGGCGGGCTGCACGGCGTTGATCACCATCGTGCAGAGTACGATGTCGTCACAGACAACGCCGATATCGCGGACAATGCCGACGCCGCCGCGCATCTTGCCTGCGCCGCCGGAATCAGGCGCAATGGCGTAGCGGAGCACCTTCAGCGGATATTCCGTCTCCATCCACTCCACGGGATTGTTCTTCTGGCCGATCAGGTAGACCGAGTCGATGCCATCGGCCCAAGGACGCGCGCCCATGCCGACGCCGAGCCCATCGAAGCAATAGACCATGCGGCCACTAGATGAATCGTGCGACCGGAACGTCACGACGCCGTAGTTCGCCGAGGGAGCTGGCAACCGGCTGGGGTCGGCCGACGACAGCGCTTTCAGGATCGAGTTGGTCACCGAGTTTCGCGACAAGGCTCGCAACGCCACACCGGCGGGGAACTTGGGTGACAGCAGGCTTCCGCTGCGAAGCAGCATCTCGTCGACGACAGCACTGACGCCCTCGTTGAGGACGAGGGTCTCGTCGTAGGCCTGCAGAATCCGGCCCAGCAACACCGTGGTCAAAATACCGGGATGGAGAATGAAGTTGATTGGCCCCCGCGCCTGATCGCTGCATCCGCGCAGATCAAACACAATGCGGCCATCTCTGCGAGACAGCTTCAGCTCGACCCTGAAAGGCTGGCTTGAGAAACCGTCGCCATCGACAAGATCGATGCCCTGCCACTGGCCTACGCCGACCATTCCCTCAAGGAGGGCGCGGGCCGACGTTCGGCTCTGCTCGATAAGATGGCCGAAGCCAGCCAGCACCCGATCAACACCGTACTGGCCGAACATCTCCTCGACACGCTTCACGCCCAACTGGCATGCACCAATGCAGGCCTTGACGTCCCCGTCGAGGAACCGGGGAAAGCGCGTGTTGCGCATCAGAAGATCGTAGAGATCCCGAACATAGACGCCCTCGCGAACCAACTGAACCGGCGGGATCATCACGCCTTCATGAAAGACTTCGGTGGCGTGCGGAGACATGCCGCCCGCCGCGATGCCGCCGACGTCCCAGAAATGGCCAAACAGCGCGACAAAGCCCCTGACTTGCCCAGCTTCGAACAGCGGAAGGCAGAATGCGAGGTCGGGGACGTGGCCGACCGCCCCATCCGAGAGGTAAGGGTCGTTGTAGCAATACACATCGCCCGGCCGCATCTCGGACACCGGAAAGCGCTTCAGCACTGGGTCGATCATTCCAGGGCCTTGCATCAGGAACTGCGCAAGCACCATCCGGCCGGCGGCGTCGAACAGCCCGACCGCATAGTCCTGCTTCTCCCGGATAATCGGCGACATCGCGGTCCGCTCGATCAGCAGACTCATTTCCCGCACGGTCGCCGCGAACGTGCCTTTCAGTATCTCGCGAAAAATCGCTTCCGGAAGCTCGTGATGCTGCCGCGCGGACCCTTTGCTTAAGCTAGCGACCATCGCCGTGCTCCGATCGAGCAGCGACAAGATTGCCGAAGGCGTCCACGCGCGCATACCAGCCCGGCCTCAGAAACACCGTACTGTCCAGTTGGTCGACGACGGCCGGTCCGGTGATCGTCGCGCCGACGCCTAGCGTATCGCGGCGATAGGCCGGACATTCGACAAAGCCGATTGCGTCGTCGATATAGACGCTGCGCGTCACATGAGGTATGGCGGCGGCGGAACCGGCCGATAGCGGCGGCATCTCGAGCGGAGGCAGCATTCCGATGGCCGCAACACGGACATTCACGACTTGGATCGCGGACCCCTCCATCGCGAAGCCGTAGAGGCGCTTGTGTAGATCGTGAAAGGCGCGCTCCACTCCGCGCATGAGTTCCGTGTCAATCAGCCGCCCCTGATCGATCGGCACCTGAAGTTCGTAGCCCTGGTGCGGATAGCGAACGTCAACTAGCCGCTCGATCTTGCGCATATCCCGCGCCATGTTCTCGGTGTCAAACCAGCGGTTTGCGGTTTCTTCGATATCTGCAAACGCGGACCCCAGGGCAATGGCGTCGTAGTCCGGCCCCATCTGAAAGCAGGTCCGCACATAGTCCTGGCGTAAGGGCGTTCCCAGCAGCCCGAGCGCGCTGAGCACTCCCGGATAGCGGGGAAACAACACGGTGCGCATGTCAAGAATCTCGGCGAGGCGGATGCCGTGCAGCGGCCCCGCGCCGCCAAAAGCCATCAAGACGTATTGGGTGGGATCGTAACCGCGTTCAATCGATACAGCGCGAATCGCACCTGCGATATTGAAGTTCAGTATCTCGATAACACCATTGGCGGCCTGCTCGACCGACAGTGACAGTCGATCCGCAAGCTGCCTTTGGATCGCCATGCGCGCCAGATCCGGCCGCAACTTCAACTGACCGCCTGCGAGCTCGTTCGGCAACCGGCCCAGCGCCACCTGTGCATCGGTCACCGTCGGCTGGATGCCGCCGCGTCCATAACAGACCGGCCCCGGATCGGCGCCGGCGCTTTCCGGCCCAACCACGATACTTCCATTGGCAAGGATCGCTGCGATGCTGCCACCACCTGCTCCAATCGTCTTCACATCGACGCTTGGCGCCTTCATCGGAAATGAGTTGATCTCGATTTCCGCAGTAAGGGTAGGCACGGCGTCCGGACAGATCGCGACGTCGGTGCTGGTCCCTCCGATGTCGAGTGAGATCAGATCCCGATGGCCGCTGGCGCGGCCGACCATGCAGGCTCCAAGAACACCGGCTGCGAGCCCGGACATTGCGGTATAGACCGGTTGTGCTGCAATGGTTTCCGATCCGGACACCCCCCCGTTCGATTTCATGATCACAAATGGCGCGCCGATACCGCGCTGGCGCATGCCGTCGCGAATCCGGCGTATGTAGCCCGACATCAGCGGCATAACGCTCGAATTCATCGCCGTCAGCATCATGCGCTCGTATTCCCGGAACGCCGGCAGCACGTCGCAGGACAGGCTGATCAGCATGCCGGGCATTTCCTCGGCCAAGATCTCGGCGATCCGCCGCTCATGCGCCGGGTTGGCGTAGCTGTGAAGGGTGCAGACCGCGACGGCACGCACATCGGACCGGCGGATTTTCTCGACCGCCTCCTGCACGCTGTCTTCATCGAGTGGCACGGAAACCGTTCCGTCGTGTTCGATGCGCTCCCGCACCTCGAAGATCAGGTCCGGCGTGATCGGCCTCTCCGGCTTCTTCCATCGGTAAAGATTTTCATTGCGCGGGATATCGTGCCGCCCGAGATCGAGCACATAACGAAAGCCCTCGGTCGTGATGAGGGCCGACCTCGCGCCTTTGTTCTCGATGATGGCGTTGGTGGCGACCGTCGTACCATGCGCAATCAGGCCGACATCGTTGCCGCCGACGCCAGCGAGCGACATCGCGCGTTCGACACCGGCCAGGAACGCCGACGACGGATCGGATGGCGTCGAAGGCACCTTGGTGATCCACAGCCGGCCCGTTCCAGGCTCCGCCGCGGTCACGTCCGTAAAGGTCCCGCCGGTGTCGACGCCTACGACAATCACGTCTTTTCTTTCTTAGTCCTGCCGGCAAGCCGCGCGGCCACGTCGATGCCGATAAGATAGGTTTCGTGCCCAAATCCCATGATGACACCGACGGCGCCGGCCGCCGTCACAGAATGGATCTCGCGTGCGAGCTGGTTTGACATATGGACTTCGATGACCGGTATCCGGGCGCAGGCGAAACAGTCCCGGATCGGATAGGAAGCGTGGCAGAAGCTGCCGGTGTTGCAGACGATCGCGTCGAATCCGTCGGCAGGCGCAGCGTTGATGCGCGCCATCAGTTCCGACTCGCTGTTGGTATAGACTATCTCGACGGCCACGCCGTGCTCGCCCGCGTGTTGGCGAATCATCTCGTCGAGCTCGGCCGCCGTTGTCGTGCCGTAGATCTCGGGCTGACGCACGCCCAGCAAATCCATGTTGGCGCCCTGGACAACCAACAGACGCGTCATCTCTGCCGCCTTTCCCGGCAGGCGCTTGATCGAAAAGCCGGAATGAGGACGTTCACTGTTGCCGAACTCTAAGATTGTCGTATTGTTCGTACAAATCCTAATGCCCGCGCGATGGCCGAGTCAATCAGTCCGCGTCACGAAAGAGGAAACTGATGACGTTTATCGAGGGATCGCGTCCACGCTATCAGTTACTCGCCACACGCCTACGTGAAGAAATCCAGACGGGCCGCTTTGCCGTCGGTTCTCTGATGCCCACGGAGATGGAGATCAGCGCTCAATACAATGTGAGCCGCTCGACAGTGCGTGAAGCGATCCGGAGACTTCAGGTTGCAGGGCTGGTCTCGCGGCGACCTGGTGTCGGCACTCGAATCGAATCCGCCGCGCCGGTCGCCACCTATTCCCAGCTCGGCAGCTCGATCGAAGAGCTGGCGGAGAATGCAAAGGAAATCAGATTCAGCGCGATGCACAGCGAGGACGTCATCGCCGATGAAGCCCTCGCCGAAAAGCTGCGATGCAGGCCGAACCAGCAGTTCCTGCGGCTGGAAGGCGTCGTCCGCTCCGCAGGCCGGCGCTCCTCTAAGCCACCCTATTACTGGGTGGAGATCTATGTCGCTGCGGCCTATGCCGGCATCCGCGACCTGATTTCAGGCCACAGCGGTCTAGTGGCTTCCCTGATCGAACAGCATTACCAGGAGCCAATCACCGAAATCCGCCAGGAGGTGACAGCCACGCAGACCGGGCCCGCTATCGCAGAGATACTGGCGGTCAAGCCCAACGCGCCCGCACTCAGATTTCAACGCTGGTACTACGGACGAAATTCCTCGCTGATGCAGATCACGATCAGCGTCAGGCCGGCCGATCGTTTCACCTATTGCACGCGGCTCCGGCGGGTGGCGACCTAGTAGCGCGTGTCCGACAACGGCGCGGAAACGATTGCGGGATTGACAATCGACTCCTGAACCATAGGGTTGGGAACCTAGGTCAAGCGCGCCAGAACGTCCTGACGGAGGAGTGAAATGAAGTTCGGCGTCGGCCAATCCGTCCCCAGAGTGGAGGACAAGCGTCTCCTTACTGGCGGAGGCCGCTACACCGACGATTACGTGATGGAGGGAATGGCCGCGGCCTTCTTCCTCCGCTCGCCGCACGCTCATGCGCGGATCAAATCCATCAACGCGGAACGCGCCAGGCTTTCTCCCGGCGTCGTCGCGATTTTTACCGGCGCCGACGTGGCCGCCTCCGGTCTAGACAAGATCCCATGCCCGGGGATGAATATGGTTTCGCTGAAGCGCGTGGATGGCTCGCCGGCTTTCAACCCGCCGCGCGAGGTAATTACGGCAGACCGGGTGAGGCACGTCGGCGACATCGTCGCCATGGTTATCGCCGAGCGTCTGAACCAGGCCAAGGATGCAGCCGAGCTGATCAAAGTTGACTATGAGCCGCTGCCGTCCGTCACAGATCCGAGCCTGGCCTCGCAGGCAGGTGCCCCGGCGGTCTGGGACGAGTGTGCGGACAACGTCGCTTATCTGCAGAAGGTCGGCAACGCCGCGGCGGTGGATGCCGCATTCGCCAACGCGGCTCATGTCGTTTCCTACACTTGGCGAAATACCCGCATTGCGCAGAGTCCTATGGAGCCGCGCTCGGCGCTTGGCAGCTACAATAACCATGACGGCCGCTACACTCTCATTTTCGGAACACAAATTCCGCACGACACCTGCCGATGGATCGCCTCCTTCATCCTCAAGGTGCCGGCGAACCGGGTTCGTCTCATCAGCCCCGACATGGGCGGCGCGTTCGGCATGCGCGCGACGGTCTATCCGGAAATGCCGCTCGTGCTCTGGGCCGCGAAAATGGTAGGCCGGCCGGTAAAATGGACCGGAGACCGCAGCGAGGCCTTTCTCAGCGACGACCACGGCCGCGACGCGTCCTTCAAGGTCGAGCTCGCTCTCGACGCCGCCGGAATCTTCTTGGGACTTCGCGTGCGCTCCGCCTGCGCGCTCGGGGCGTATTTTTCGGCGTTCGCGCCGTTTCCGACATTCACCAACATGGGTCGCTTGCCGGCGTCTACCGTACGCCGGCGATCTGCGCCGAGGTTGCGGGCGAGATGACGAACACGCCGACGGTCGGACCCTATCGCGGAGCCGGACGGCCAGAAGCGGCCTTTTGCATCGAGCTTGCGATCGACATCGCCGCGCGGCGCCTCGGCCTCGACAGGACGGAGCTTCGCCGTAAGAACATGATCCCGGCCATTTCCTCGCCCTTCAAGACCGGCCTGAGCTTCACCTACGACTCGGGTGACTTCGAGGCGGTTCTCGACCAGGCGCTCAAGCACGCCGACTACGCGGGCTTCCCAGCGCGAAAAAGGGAATCCAAAAGCCGGGGCATGCTGCGCGGCATCGGCGTGATCTATGCGATCGAGCAGTCGGCCGGCGGATTCGACGAGTCCTGCGAGCTGCGTGTCGATCCGAGCGGCAGCGTCACCCTGCTTATTGGTACGCATTCCCACGGCCAGGGACACGAAACGGTGTTTCGCCAGTTGCTGTCCGATCGTCTCGGCCTGGATTTCGAAGAGATCCGGATCGTGCAGGGCGACACAGATGCGATCCTGCACGGCCACGGCTCGATCGGCTCCCGTGTGTCAGGCCTCGGAAGCGCGGTGATAGCGCGTGCATCGGACCGTGTCCTCGACAAGGCGCGGCTGATCGCAGGACACCGGCTGGAGGCGTCCGCCGACGACATAAACTTTAAGGACGGCGTTTTTGTTGTTGCCGGTACGGATCGAAAGATAACCTTGCAGGATGTCGCACGCGCGGCCTATGCCCCGCCGCAATTGCCGCCCGGCATGGAGACTGGCCTTTTCGCGCACGCGAGCTTCACGCCCCCGGCTCCGACCTTCCCCAACGGCTGTCACGTTTGCGAGGTGGAGATTGACCCGGAGACCGGCACGATCAAGGTGGATCGATACACTGCGGTGGACGATGTGGGGACGGTTCTCAATCCGATGCTGCTTGAGGGCCAAATTCACGGCGGTGTGGTTCAAGGTCTAGGTCAAGTGCTGTCTGAGCACATGCAGTTCGATCCGAACGACGGGCAGATCGTGACGGGGTCATTCATGGACTACGGCATGCCACGCGCCGCGTACATGCCGAGCATCCAGGTTCTGAGCCACCCGGTTCCGACCGGCATCAATCCGATGGGAGTAAAAGGGGCGGGTGAAGCCGGGACCGTCGGCGCATTGCCGTGCGGTCAAAGCGCCATCTTGGATGCGCTGGCGCCGCTCGGGATCGAGTGGCTCGACATGCCCTGCACGTCGGCCCGGGTGTGGCGGTCGATTCAGGATGCCAAAAGCGATCGATAGCGATCCGAAATTCCTACTTCGTCTTCCAGACCATGAAGGAAAAGGGCGTGCTGCCGGCGCATCTGCTTTTTCAGGTCTCTGTGCCGATGGTCAGTGCTGGAGAATCTGCAGGTCTCCGCAGAAATACGCTATACTACGCAGAGAGGGTTAGCTGGCAGTTCCTCTCCCTCCGCCAGTCGTGTTCAAGCGCCGCCAAGCGCCCCTCCATCGCACCTGTCACCATCGAACGAGACCTTGATCGCATGAGCGCCACAGGCTTCGCGCCTCTCCGCAATCTGCAAGACATCGAAGAGCTCGAGCGCGTTCCGCTGGAGCAGCGCCTGCTGTCGTGGAATGCCAACGACTGGATCATGCGCGGGCTCGATCTTGCGCCGTCGAAGGTGGCGATCCGGTACATCGAGGATGGCGACCCGGAAAGCCCGGCCACCATCGTCACCTATCGAGAACTGAAGCAGAAGACGATCGCGGCCGCGAACCTGTTTCACTCCCTCGGCGTCGGTCCAGACGACGCCGTGCTATATCTGATGCCGACGACCCCGCAACTCTACACGGTGATGCTCGGCTCAATCGCCGCCGGCGTATCGTGCTGCACCAACTGGATGCTCGAACCGGAGCATTGGGCGGCGCTGATCCGCAGCTCGCGCGCCAAGGTCGTGGTCGCCCTCGGCCCCACGCCGGGTTACGATATCTGGGACAAATTGCAGAGCGTCGCCGGCGAACTGCCGACGGGCGTGACGATCCTCTCGGTCCAGGGAACCGGAGGCCGGCAATTGCCCGAGTCCGATCTCGATCTGCTGGCGGCGCGCCAACCGAAGGACGCACTGACGTTCTCGCGCAAGACCACGCCGGATGACGTCGCAGCCTACGTGCATTCGGGCGGAACCACCGGCGCGCCGAAGCTGGTGAAGCTCACGCATCGCGGCTTCTCCTATAAATTCTGGGCCAACACCCTGGTGATGGCGCACACAGCCGACGAAGTGATCTTCGCCGACTATCCAATGTTTCACGTCGCCGGCTTCTTCGGCCGGGGCATCATGGCGGTCGCCGACGGAATGGAAATCGTCATCCCCTCGCCGATCGGCGCGCGCGACAAGCGCTTCATCGAGAACTATTGGAAATTCGTCGAGAAATTCCGCATCACGATGCTGTCCGGCGTTCCGACGACGCTGGCGCAACTCAGCAAGAGCCCGCCGGCTGGACAGGACCTCAGTTCGCTGCGGCCCTACGGGGTGACGGGTTCGACCGCGTTTCCCGCCGAAGTCGCCCGGCAGCTTCAGAATATCTGTAACGTACGAATGCTGGCCAGCTACGGCGCCACCGAATACACACAAAACGTAGCCCAGCCGCCGCGCGACGGCGATCCGCGCTACGGCTCCGCCGGCCTTCGCCTGCCCTACACCCAGATCAAGATCGTCGAAATCGGCGACGGCGGTCACATTAAACGCGAATGCGCCACCGACGAGATCGGTCTCGTGGTGGTGAAGGGCCCGAGCGTCACCCCCGGCTATGTCGATGAATCCTATAACGCCGGCATCCTGCTGCCGGACGGCTGGTTCAATTCCGGCGATCTCGGCCGGCTCGACGCCGATGGATTTCTCTGGATCACCGGCCGCGCCAAGGACGTCATCATCCGTGGCGGCCACAACATCGATCCGACGGTGATCGAAGAAACGCTGCTCAAGCACCCCGAGGTCATGCTGGCCGCCGCCGTGAGCAAGCCCGACGCCTATGCGGGCGAACTGCCGATCGCCTATGTCCAACTCGTGCCCAACGCCAAGGCCACCGCCGACGAGGTGCAGGCGTTCGCGCTGGCGCACAGCACCGAACGCGCCGCGGCCCCAAAGGAGATCATCCTGGTCGAGAAGATGCCGCTCACCGACGTGGGTAAGCCCGCGAAGGTTCAGCTCCGCCTCGATGCCGCGAAACGGGCATTCACCACGGCGCTGGCCGATGTGGCCGGCGGCGGTCCCGTCTCGGTCAGCATGGTGCCCGACCCCAAGCAGGGCCATCGCGCCGCGATCCAGGTCGCGGCCGGCGCCGGCGCAAGCCGGCAACAGGTCGAGGACAACATTCGCGAGCGGATGAAGTACTATTCGACGCCTTACGAGATCGTATGGACCGCCGCCTGAACCGAGACCGCTGAGACGACCGATGCCAACTGCCCGTCATTTCGGCTTGTCTTGTGCCGCAGTGAATGATGAAACGTAAAACAACAATACGGGGGCACCAGCCTCCGGCCAGCGGGAGGAAATCGTGAATCAGCTTTGTGGATGGTCGCGCGCGCTGCTCTGTCTCGGCGCTATTCTGTGTCTCTCCGGAGGCCCTGCTTCCGCGCAGGACAAATATCCGTCACGCCCGCTGCGCATTATCGTCCCGCTGCCGCCCGGCGGGGCCATCGACGTATTCACCCGCGCGCTTGGCAAGGAGTTCGAGAGTCGCACCGGCGCCAGCGTGGTGGTCGAGAACCGGGCGGGCGCCAACACCATCATCGCCGCCAACGCCTGCAAGAGCGCTGCGCCGGACGGCTACACGATCTGCCTGCTCACACGCAGCACGGTTTCGATCAATCCCGAGCTTTACAAGAAGCTTTCGTATGAGCCGCTGAAGGATTTTGAACCGATCACCAACGCATTCTTTGGCCAGCAGATCGTCATTCTGAATAAGGATGTGCCGGTGAAGACGTTCGCCGAGCTGGTTGAGTACTCCAAGAAGAATCCAGACAAACTCAACTTCGCTTCGATGGGCCTCGGCGGCGATTCGCACCTCATCATGGAATGGCTCAAGTACACGAGCGGCGCCAAGATCGTGCACGTTCCGTACAAAGGTTTCCCCGAGGCGATGACTTCGTTCAAGTCGGGCGACGTCCAGCTCATCGCGCTGCTGGTCGGCAATCCCGACCTCGCGCGTCAGATCCGGGACGGCGAGGTGAAGGGCCTGCTGCTGCCAGGCTCCAAGCGATCGGCCCTGGTTCCCGCAGTGCCAACATTCGCCGAATCGGGCCTGCGAGGCGACGAGACCGCGTTCACCCCATGGTTCGGAATGTTCGCACCGAAGGGTACACCCGCCGAGTACGTCGAAAAGCTGAATGCCGAGATCATCGCTATCATGGCCGGCGCCGAGTTTCGCGAGCGATTCTTGACCTCGAAAGGACTCTCACCGGCCGGCAACAAGCCGGACGTTTTCGCCAAATTCCTGGCGGAGGACCGCAAGGCAGCAGCCGAGCTGGTTGCCATTTCCGGCGTCAAGCTGGACGAGTGACGGCGAGACTGAAAGCGACCATAAATTCTTAAGGATCGAGGCGTGGAAGACCGCCCGCGGGCCGATTCCTCGCCTCCACAGTTAAATTCGCGAGACAGCTCTCCAAGCTAGAGAATCCAGATGGCCCTGAATTACGAAGCGATCATGGCATACCGGCCCGCCGACATTCGGGCGAGCTACGGCGCTCGGGATTGCATGATCTACGCGCTGGGTATCGGCATCGGCATGGACCCGATCGATCCCGGCCAGCTCCAATTTGTATATGAGAAAAACCTCGTCGCGTTTCCGACGCTGGCGACGACGCTGGGATGGATGGGACGGCTCACCGATCCCAAATTCGGCGTTGACGAACGCATGGTGGTGCTGGCCGATCAGAAAGTGGTGCTGCACCAGCCGCTGAAAACCGAGGCGACCTTGATCAGCCGCCCCTACGTCAAGGAGATCATCGACAAGGGTGCCGGCAACGCCGCCATCATCCAGATCACGCGCGACCTCAAAACGGAAGACGGCACCCTCGTCGCGACCGTCGAAGCGTCGACCTTGGCGCGCAAGCACGGCGGGTTCGGCGGCAAGATCACGCAATCGCCGGACCCGCACGCCATCCCGGCGCGCGATCCGGATGCGGTTTGCGATCTGCCGACACCGCCAAATCTAGCGCAGTTATTCCGGCTGACCGGCGACACCAACCCGCTGCATATCGATCCTGGGCATGCGAAGGCCGCCGGCTTTCCGCGGCCGATCCTGCACGGCATGGCAAGCTTCGGGATAGCCGCTCACGCCATCCTGCTCACGATGGCCGGCTACCGGCCGGAGGCGCTCGCCAGCATCGAGGCGAGATTCGCACGTCCGGTGTTCCCGGGAGAGACCGTGCGGACGGAGATGTGGCGCGACGGCTCCGAGGTCAGTTTCCGCTGCCGCACGGTCGAGCGCGGGGAAGTTGCCATCGACAACGGCTTAGTCATATTGCGGTGATCGGATGCATTGGGACAACACCACGCTATTTTCCGACGACAATCCGGCCGACCGCGCCTTCCGGGAGGAGGTGCGCGACTGGGTCGCCGCGAATTGTCCGAAAGAACTTTGCCATCGCCCGCTTCGGATTGATCCGCCGGAGCTGAAGCCCTGGCATCGCAAACTCTATGAGCGCGGCTGGATCGCGCCTCATTGGCCAAAGGCGGCGGGCGGCATGGGCGCGACCCTCACCCAGCAGATCATCCTGTTCGAAGAAATGAGCCGGGTCGGAGCACCGACGCCCTACCCGCACGGACTGAGCTTTATCGGCCCGCTGATCGTCGACGCCGGCACGCCGGCGCAGAAAGCCAAGCACTTGCCGCCGATCCTGAGCGGCGACGTCACCTGGTGCCAAGGCTATTCCGAGCCCGGCGCGGGTTCCGATCTGGTCAGTCTGACATCGCGCGCGGTGCTCGACGGCGACAGCTTCATCGTCAATGGCCACAAAATGTGGACCACCAACGGACACTTTGCCGACTGGATGTTCGCCCTGCTGCGCACCGATCCAGCGGCCAAGCCGCGCCATGCGGGCATCACCATGCTTCTGATTGATCTGAAGTCGCCCGGCATCACCGTACGGCCGATTCAGACCATCCGCGGCGATTCCGAATTCGCCGAGGAGGTCCTGATCGACGTACGGGTTCCAAAAGAGAACATGCTCGGCGAATTGAATGGCGGCTGGAAGGTCGCAAACAAACTGCTCGGCTCCGAACGCTTCACCACAGGCCATCCGCGCAACGCCGCGGTCATCCTGAACAAGGCGCGGCAGTTCGCCGAATACTCGGGCGCCATTCGCGATCCCGGGTTCCAACACCGGCTGGCGCTTTTGGAGATCGACCTGTTGGCATTCTCGGCATTCTACCGCCACGCCGCGAACCTGCATGGCCACGGCAAGGCGCCGGTTTCGATGGCGCCGGTGATCAAGATCGCCGGCGGCGAACTTGGCCAGAAGGCATCTGAACTGCTCGTCGATGCCGCCGGACCGTTCGGTTCGAGCGCCGACGACATCATGATCGGCAACACCGCGGTCAACCCCGCCGCCGATCTATTCGAGATGCGCCGCGTCACGGTCGGCAGCGGCACTGTGGAAATCCAGCGCAACATCGTCGCCAAGCGCGTCCTTGGCCTGCCATCGTGAGAGCGCCATGGAACTGCTGTTGAACGAACAACAGACATTGCTGCGCGATAGCGCGTCCAAGCTCAGCGCTGCCAAGGGCGGACCGCGCCGCGCGCGCGTGTTGCGCGACACCAGGGCCAACATCGACACCGACGCCTGGAGCGAGATCGTCAACGCCGGTTGGCTTTCCGCGTTGGTATCGGAAGATCATGACGGGCTCGGACTCGGGATATTCGATCTCGCGCTGGCGCTTGAAGAAACCGGCAAGCAGATCGTCATGACGCCGCTGACCGAGGCAGCCAGCGCAGCCTGGGCTTTGTCGCAGGCAGCAAGCGCGGAGACGGGTTCGACAGTCCCACAGACCGCCATATCGAAGCTGGTCGTGCCCGTCACCACCCCGGCCGCGCAGAGCTACACGGCACCCAACGCAGACGTGCGGTTCGATCCGCGTGCGTCGGAGCTCTCCGGCGCGGTGTCCTTCGTTCCATATGCCGTGGCCGCCGAGATGTTCCTGGTGAGCGCAAACGAAGGCGATACGGCCACGATATGCCTTGTGCCGCGTGGCGCGGCCGGCCTTTCAATCGTCACCTCTCACAACGTCGATGGCTCGACAGGGCGAACGCGCCGCCGAGATCGTTCGCAAGATGCAAGAGCTGCTTGTGCTCGGCACGTCGGCCGAACTGCTTGGCGTCGCGCAAGCCGCGCTCGACATGACGCTCGCCTACATCAAGCTGCGCGAACAATTCGGTAAGCCGATTGGAAGTTTCCAGGCGCTGCAGCATCGCGCCGTAAACTGCTACGTCGATGTCGAGCTCAACCGTTCGCTGCTTTTCAGCGTACTGGCCGCCTGGGATGCCGGCACCGACCATCCTGCGATGATTGCTGCGGTCAAGGCGCGGATCGGGCGCGGCGCGCTCGACACGGTCCGTGCCGCGCTGCAACTGCACGGCGCCATCGGCTATACCGACGAGCACGACATCGGTATTTTCTACAAGCGGGCGGTGGCGCTGGCCGCCAAATATGGCAACGAGATCACGCACACCGGGCACTTCTCGGAGTTGACGCTGCCCGACAACCGCGCCGCGGAGTGATCATGGAAACGCTGCTTCAATCGGTTTCAGAGCGCGGCGTCGCGACCATCACGTTCAATCGTCCGGACCGGGCCAACAGCTACGACTCCGCAACGCTGGACGCGCTGACCGATGTGATCGAGAAGTTCGGCGGCGATCCTTCCGTCCGGATGATCGTGTTGCGCGGCGCCGGCAAGCATTTTTCGGCCGGCGCAGCGATCGGCGAAGGAGCCGTGCAGCCTCGATTGAGTATGGGCGAGGTCTGCGCGCTGATCGACTCAGTTCCAAAGCCCACCATCGCACTGGTCCAGGGAGCCTGCATCGGCGGCGCATTGGCGATAGCAAGTTGCTGTGACATGATCCTCGCCGGCCGCGCGGCCACTTTTGCAATCCCCGAAGTCCGGCTGGGATTTGCGCCTGGGCCGCTGATCTCGTTCTTCGTGCGCGCCATGGGGCATCGGGCGGTTCGCCACTATCTGCTGTCCGGGGAGCGGTTCACGGCTGAGGAAGCGCTACGCATGGGTCTCGTCGCCCGGTTGTGCGAGACCGATGATCTGGAGAGGCAACTCGACCACCTGATCGACGAATGCCTGCTCGGCGCACCCGGTGCACTGGCACGGGCCAAGCAGCTACTGCAAAGCCTTGCCATCCCGCCCATTCCGGACGCCCGCCAACTGCGTGACCAACAATCGGCCTTCGATGCGGCATCAGGGTCGGAGGAAGCGACCGAGGGTCGGGCCAGTTTCAGGGAAAAGCGCAAGCCGCGCTGGTATTCCCCAACCACCGCAGGGTAAGTTTAGCGGCGTTCCGGATGCTTTTCGACGAAAAGCTGGCCATTAATCAAATCAAAGATGGTTAATCCGCTCGCCTTTGAACCTGAATCAATTGGCTGCAACTAACTAGGATACGATACGATATCCATGTGGGTGCGTTCCGAGGGCGTCTTGAAATCCGTAAGTTGTGTTGCGTCGTATGTGAAAAAAATCATACGGCGCTTTGTAGTCTTAGGTGTACTCGGTGCTGATTCTTGTCCAAGCCGCCCACCGTTACGAGATGATGTCGCCCGCCGTAACGGAATGATGTCGCCCACCATTACGAGATGATGCCGCCCACCGGAACGGGATAATCCCGCCCGGGGTCTGGAATGGCGATGAGCACCCTCCGCTGGC
>JAPLPD010000149.1:0-66669 GCA_026400395.1 Alphaproteobacteria bacterium
CCGCTGTCGCTTCGATGAGTTGGCCATCGGGAAATGATGCCCAATTCAACCGCCTTACGAAACCCCGAAAACCCAGTATCCATAGGCCTTCAGGCCGCATTCCCCATCAGATTCACCCACTCGTTTTCCTGATGAGCCGAATTTCAAAAGGGCCTCCCCTTCGCTGACGATCATCCAACAATTGCGCGTTGCCGTCGCGCGAGAATTGTTTCGACGGTTAATGTCGGAGCGCCCGCAAACTGAGATGCCGCATGAAATTAAGGTGAATCTTGAGGCCGGATGGTTTTTTGCTGAATGATTGCGTCACCGGCGCGGGCGTCAAGGATCGCACTGGAAAATCTACGAACACACGCGGGCCACGTGCATGATCGCCGCGCCTGAACGCCATTATGCACGAAGCCGTCATGCGAACGCACACGACCATCCTGGCTGCTATCGCCGCGTTTGCATTCGGCGGAATCGTCAGCGCCTTTGCTCTGCTGCCCGTACCGCTGGTCGGCATCACGTCCGCGCCGCATCCCGGCTGGCATGAGGTGCGTTGGCCGTTCCCGATGGATCAATGGGGCAAGGGCACCGCCTACCGCTGCGCCGCCGCCGACTGCGGCACCGAGATCACAGTCTATCTCCGCGCCAAGATCGGCTTCTGCAATTGCACGGCCGGCATGACCGACGACGCGGACCTGGATCGGATCAGCGACGCTCATCTGTTCGGCGGAACGCCTTACCCGCAGGCGCCCGGTCAAACGGTCAGCGTCGCGTGGATGAAGGGCCGCAGCCGGCCGTTCGCCGTCACGTCCGCGCAAGGCGACGCGACGATCGTTTCGATCGGCATGCACGACAACTGCGACGCGCTGGTTGCGACCGCGTTGTTGCCGCGCGGGCATCTGGCAGTAGCCGAGCCCGTCGTGATGGAGTTCCTCGGCAGCACTTCGGTTGTCGAATGGGCCGAGACCACGCTCGGGCTCTAGACAAAAGCAAACGCGCCGCTTTCGCGGCGCGCCTGACACTCACCTGACACCGTCGATCAGTCTTCGCTCGCCGACGCGCGGACGCCACGCAGCCGGTAGCCCGCGGACTGCAGGTCCCCGCGCGTTCCGCGCCGGACGAAATTGCAGTAGGCAAAGCCAAGCCCGGACACCGAACCGCGGAAACTCACGGGACTGGTGCGGTCGATGTTGAAGCACGGCTCGAATGGAATGCCGCGCAGCGAGGCGCAATAGCGGTCGCCATTGGTGCGCAGGGTCCCGGTCGGCAGCACGATGTAGCGGCGGGGCCCGGTGCCTCCGATCTGGATGTACCCCGCGACCGAGCCGTCGGCGTAGATGCGGCCGTTGCCGGTGGTGCCGTCGAAGCAGCTATAGGCGAATTGCTTGCCGGCGATAAAGTGGCGCGCCTCGGTCGCCCGCATCTCCTCGGCCTGGGCCGGGATCGCACCCAAAAGACCGGCGGCAACCACGGCCAGACGCTTGAACGTACACAACATCCCCCACTCCACTCGCTGCCGGGGCACTGTTAACGCACCGGTTACCATAGGATCGAGCGATCATGCCTGACGATGGTAGCCAAATTCTGAACGCCTTTACGAAATCTTGACCACGATCCGGCCCCGCACCCGGCCCTCCAGGATCGTCCCGGCGACCCCGATGACGTCCGCAAGACCGATTTCCCTGACCATTTGCTCAAGTTTGCTGCGATCGAGGCCGGATTCCAAGCGCCGCCAGGCCTCGTTTCGGAGCGCCAGCGGGCACATCACGGAATCGATGCCTAAAAGCGACACGCCACGCAGGATGAAGGGCGCGACGCTTCCCGGCAGATCCATGCCGCCGGCCAGACCGCAGGCCGCGACCGCCCCGCCATATTTGGTCATCGACAGGAGGTTGGCCAGCGTCGTCGAACCGACCGAGTCGATGCCGCCCGCCCAACGCTCTTTCGCCAACGGCTTGCCCGGCGCGGATAGTTCGGCACGGTCAACGACTTCGGAGGCTCCGAGCCCCTTGAGGTAGCCCTCCTCCTCGCGCCGGCCGGTCGAAGCGATGACCTGGAACCCGAGCTTGGCGAGCAGCGCAATGGCGACCGATCCGACGCCGCCGGCCGCGCCGGTGACCACCACCGGGCCGTGCTCGGGCTTCAGTCCATGCCGCTCCAGCGCCATAACCGCCAGCATCGCGGTATAGCCAGCGGTTCCGATCGCCATCGCCTCACGCGGGCTTATTTTCGCCGGCAACCGCACCAGCCACTGCCCTTTCACCCGCGCTTTCTCGGCATAGGCACCAAGATGAGTTTCGCCGGTGCCCCATCCGTTCAGGATCACTTGATCGCCGGGCTTCCAATCCGGATGCGTGGACATCTCCACCTCGCCGGCAAAGTCGACCCCAGGGATCATCGGGAAGCGCCGCACCACCGGCGCCTTGCCGGTGATGGCGAGACCGTCCTTGTAATTGATGGTGGACCAGCCGACCCGGACGGTGACGTCGCCGTCCATCAGATTGGCTTCGTCGAACTCGGTCAGGCTGACGGTCTGAACCTTGTCGGCCTTTTCGGCCACGATCGCCTTGAATTTCGCCACATGCGCCTCCACGATAGCTCCGGCTTTGTGGCGCGGGGCGGCACGGCGCGCAAGCCGTCAGGCCGCGGCGGCAGCCGGCCTTGCCACCGGTTTCTCGACGATCGGCAGGTTGATGACCGCCGACGCGACGCCGAAAAAGATGGTGCCCCACCAGATCACGTCATAGGAGCCGGTGCGCTCGAACAGCACGCCGCCGAGCCAGACGCCGAGAAAGCCGCCGACCTGGTGGCTGAAGAAGGCCAGCCCCAGCAGCATGGTCAGCCAGCGATTGCCGAACATGATCGCCACCAGCGCCGAAGTCGGCGGGATGGTCGAAAGCCAGAGCAGCCCCATCACCGCCGCGAAGATCAGCGTCGTAACGGGAGACGCAGGCAGCATGATGAACGCGAGGATGGCCAAAGACCGGCTGAAGTAGATGGCCGAGAGCAAAAAACGCTTGGGCATCGCATTGGCGATGTAGCCAGACGCAATCGAGCCCACGATGTTGAACAGCCCGATCACCGCGATGGTCCAGCCGCCGATGGAGGCCGGAAGTCCACGGTCGATCAGATATGCCGGCAGATGCACGGTGATGAAGAAGAGCTGAAAGCCGCAGGTGAAATAGCCGAGGATGAGCAGCACGTAGCTGCGATGACCCAGCGCCTCCGCCAGCGCCTTGGTCACGCTCTGCCCGGACTGCATATTCGGCGCCGACCCGGGGGCCCGGCGCGGCGCGGCGAGCGCCATCGACAATGGCAGCACGATCAGCAGCATCCCGCCGAAGGTCAGCAGCGTGTTGTGCCAGCCGACCTGATCAATCAGCGCGATCGCCAGCGGCGAGAACAGGAACTGGCCGAAAGACCCGGCCGCCGTTCCAAGGCCGAAGGCGAGCGTTCGCCATTCACTGGGCAACAGCTTGGCAAAGGCGCCGAGCACCAGCGCGAACGAACAGCCGCCGAGGCCAAGGCCGATCAGCACGCCAGCAGAAAGGTAAAACTCAAGCGGCGTCGTCGCAAACGCCATCCAGACCATGCCGGCCACGTACAGCAGCGCTCCGCCCATCAGCACCTGCATAGCGCCGAACCGGTCGGCGAGCGCGCCGGCGAACGGCTGTGCCGCGCCCCACAGCAGCATCTCAATGGCCAGCGCCAGCGCAAACACGTCACGGCCCCAGCCGTTGGCGCCGGTCATCGGCGCCAGGAAGAAGCCGAAAGTCGAGCGCGGCCCGAAGGTCATCAGACTGATCAGGCAGCCGCACACGACGATGACGAGCGGCGTACGCCAATGGGCAAGGCGGGTGGGCATGCCGGCGACTATGCCGCCGCGCCCAGGGGACGCGCCACAGGCTTTTCGACAATCGGCAGATTGATGATCGCCGACGCGACGCCGAAGAACACCGATAGCCACCAAACCAAATTGTAGGAACCGGTCGCCTCGAAGGCCAAGCCGCCGAGCCAAACGCCGAGGAAGCCGCCGACCTGATGGCTGAAGAAGGCGAAGCCGAACAGCATGGTCAGCCAGCGGGTGCCGAACATCAGCGCCACAAGACCCGATGTCGGCGGCACGGTCGACAGCCACAACAAGCCGGTCACCGCACCGAAAATCAGCGTCGTCGTGGTCGTGGCCGGGAACACAATGAACAGGACGATCGAAAGCGCGCGGGCAAAATAGATGATCGAGAGAAGATACCTTTTGGGCATCCGGCCCGACAGCCACCCCGAACCGAGCGAGCCCAAGATGTTGAACAGCCCGATCGCGGCGATGGTCCATGCGCCGATGTCGGCGCTGAGACCGCGATCGACCAGATATGCCGGTAGATGCACGGTGACGAAAGCCAGTTGGAAACCGCAGGTGAAGAAGCCGAGCACCAGCAGCACGTAGCTGCGGTGGCCGAACGCCTCGCTCAGCGCCTGCTTGCCTGACTGCGGCTTCGGCGCACCGGGCACCGCCACCGCCGGGGGCGTTGCCAGAGCCAGCGACAGCGGCAGCACCAGCAAGATCAAGCCGGCGAATACCAGAAGCGCAGTCTGCCAGGAAAACGTTTCGATGAGCGCGTGCGCCAGCGGCGAAAACAGAAACTGCCCGAACGAACCGGCCGCGGTGCCCGCGCCGAATGCGACGGCACGCCACTCCGGCGGCACGAGTTTGCCCAGTGCGCCCACCACCATCGGGAAGGAGCAGCCGGCGAGACCGAAGCCGATCAGCACACCAGCCGAGAGGTCGAGGGTTACGATCGAGGTGGCGCTGGCCATCCAGGCAAGGCCGAGCGAGTAGAGGATAGCCCCGGCGCTCAGCACGCGCACCGGACCGAAACGATCCGCGACGGCTCCGGCGAACGGCTGCGTCGCACCCCACAGCAGGTTTTGAATCGCGATCGCGAACGAGAAGGTTTCGCGGCCCCAGCCCTGGCCGAACGACATCGGCGTGAGGAACTGACCGAGCGCCGAGCGAGGCCCGAACGCGATCATCGCGATGGCGCAGCCCACGGCGATCAGCACCACCGGCGTCCGCCAGGGAGCAAGCTTCAGAGGCGCGGATTGACTGGCAGCGGACATGGGGCTCTCCGGACGTCGGCACCGGACCGGCGCGCGTGGGGAGCAAATACTTATCACTCGGCCGCGCAAGCCCAAGCGAAACTTCGTGATGGCTTGGATTTGCGCCGCACATGGGTGCATGGCAGAGCCGCCGCGGGCCTCCGGAGGGACACTAGCGCCGGGGCCACGGAAGTGCTATATGATTTGCTCGAAGTGAGAATAATCGATGGGTATGCCGGCCGTGAGCCGGATGTTTTCGTTCCCTAATATGCTCATTATGAGCATATTAGGCATTAGGGAGGCTATCATGCCTATGCTGGAGACCGTTGGTCCGCTGCGCGAACGGCCGCTTGCCCCTTCTCCCGCGCCATCGGGCGACCGGGCGCTGCGAAAGTTCGGTGCGCTGCCAATGCCATCCTTGGAATGGAACGCCGAGGTCGAGCGCGACACCGCGTATCTCTACGACCGCATCAAGACGGTGGTGCCCTCCGTCGAGTGGCCGTTCTTTGCGCCTTACGTGCGCGCCATCAACGCACTCAAGCAGGAGCGCAACGCCGTCATCCTGGCGCACAATTACCAGACCCCAGAGATCTACCATTGCGTCGCAGACTTCGTCGGCGACTCGCTGCAGCTCGCCCGCGAGGCCACCAAGGTCAAAGCCGATGTGATCGTGCAGGCAGGCGTGCACTTCATGGCCGAGACAGGGAAGATATTGAACCCCGACAAGACCGTGCTGATCCCGGACGTGAAGGCTGGCTGCTCGCTCGCCTCCGCCATCACCGGCGAGGACGTGCGGCTGCTGCGGGAGCGTTTCCCGGGCGTGCCGGTGGTGACCTACGTGAACACCTCGGCGGAGGTGAAGGCCGAGAGCGACATCACCTGCACGTCGTCGAACGCGCTGCAGGTTGTCGAGAGCCTCGGCGTCGATAAGGTCATCTTCGTGCCCGATCAATATCTGGCGAAGTATGTCGCCTCGCAGACCAAGGTGAAGATCATCGCCTGGAAGGGCTCGTGCGAGGTGCACGAGCGCTTCACCGGCGACGAACTGGACATGATCCGCGCCAACGATCCGACCGTCCAGATCGTCGCGCATCCGGAATGCCCGCCCGACGTCATCGCGGCGTCGGACTTCACCGGCTCGACCGCGCACATGATCGATTGGGTGCGCAAGAACAAGCCCAAGCGCGTCGTGCTGGTCACCGAATGCTCGATGGCCGACAACGTGCAGGCCGAGTTGCCGGACGTGGAGTTCACGCGCCCGTGCAACCTCTGCCCGCACATGAAACGCATGACGCTGCCGAAAATTCTCGACAGCCTGCTGTATATGAAGGAGGAGGTCGTGGTCGATCCCGTGATCGCAGCCAAGGCCCGCCGCGCCGTCGAGCGCATGATCTATATGAAGTCCTGACAACAGGAGTTGGTCATGCTGACCCGTCCGACGAATACCTCCATTGAACAGGCGCTACTATACCCCGGCGGTTTCATCTCACCGCTGGAGATCGAGGATGCGGTGAAGCGGGCGCTCGCCGAAGACCTCGGCCGTGCCGGCGACATCACATCGATCGCGACGATACCGCCCGGCACGCCGTGCCGGACAGTGCTCGCGGCGCGCAAGGCCGGCACCATCGCGGGGCTCCCGCTGGCGGCCGCATGCTTCCGCCTGCTCGCGCCGGACATCGAGATCAAGGCGCTGGCGCGCGACGGCGACACCGTCGTAGCCAAGTCCGTGCTGATGCACATCAACGGCGACGCGCGGGCCGTGCTGTCGGGCGAACGCGTGGCGCTGAACTTCGTCCAGCACCTGTCCGGCATCGCCACCGCCACCAACGCCTATGTGCGCGCGGCAGGCAACACCAAGACCCGCATCTGCTGCACCCGTAAGACCACGCCGGGACTTCGCGCCTTGGAGAAGTATGCCGTGCGCTGCGGCGGCGGCTTCAATCACCGCTTCGGACTCGATGACGCCATCCTCATCAAGGACAATCATGTCGCGGTCGCCGGCGGCGTCCGCGCCGTGCTGGAGCGCGCGCGCGCCGCGGCCGGCCATCTGGTCAAGATCGAGATCGAGGTCGACTCGCTCGAACAACTGACCGAAGTGCTCGACTGCGGCCTGGCCGACGTGGTGCTGATCGACAATTTCGATGTGGCGTCGATGAAGAAAGCCGTGGCGATGGTGGCCGGCCGGCTGGTGATCGAGGCGTCAGGCGGCATCACTTTGGACAGCATCGCCGAGATTGCCGCCACGGGCGTGGACTACGCGTCGTCCGGCGCGCTGACCCATTCGGCGCCAGCGCTCGACGTCGGGCTCGATATCGAGATTTAGCCCTTCGGCTGCGGCGGCACGAACGTGTAGTTCGGCACCTCGACGGTGTCGCCCCACGCCTTCGGGCGATAGAAGCTGTGCACGCCGATCTTGTACTTCTTCCGCATCTCGTTCACCCACGAAGGATGCACCCAATAGGCGTGGTAGTGCGTGGAGTGGCCGATCTCCGGCAGCCACAACTTGCCGTCAAGCATGTCGTGGGCGATCTCCTTGGCCTGCTGCCACATGTCCGGCTCCTCGATCTTGTCGGGAATGCCGTCGCAGGCGAAGGTGAACTGGCACGCCAACTTGCGGTGTGAGTTCTGGTAGACGACGCCGCAGACATTGTTCGGATAGAATCCGGAAAACACCCGGTTCATCACCACCTGAGCGACGGCGATCTGGCCGCGTTTCACCTCGCCGCGGGACTCGAAATAGACCGCCTCGGCCAGGCACTTTTCCGACTTGGCGCGTTGCAAGCCCTCAAGATTCAGCCGTTCGGCTGGCGTACTCGGGCGCTTGCCCACGCCGGTCACCTCGCCCTTGAGCGCGACCGTTTCGCCCGCGCCGAACGCCTCGGGCGGTGGCGGGGCGAGCACTTCGCCGGGCAACGGCGCCGCCCGCGGCGTCTCGAAGTTTAAATCGTCGGTCATAGGCGACCCCAGGGCGATCCGCTTGATATCCGGATCGGCGGCAGGCGCCGACTCGACCACAACCTCTTCCTCGGCCGGCCAAGGCAGGATGGCGCCGACGCCCTCGCCGATAAAATTGCCGAAGTAGAGCCGGCCGAGCCGCACAGCGGCGTTGCTCTGGCCTTCTGCGTCGATCGCCGACGGCCGGGGCGGACGCAAATCGCCCGGTTGCGCCGACGCGACCGTGTAGGTGGCGGCCGGCTCGGCCGCGAGATCGGCATTCTCGGACGTGTTCAGATCGGACGGCCTCGGGAACGACACCGTCTTCACCCGGCCGGGCGTCAGGTCGCGGGTGCCTTCCGGCGCGCCCTGGCTGTCCGGCGTCCGCGACACCAGAAGATCGCCTTTCAGCCTGCGATTGACCGACGGAAATTCGACGCGAGGCCGGCCGCGCAGTGCCGGCAAACCAAACGGATCGCGACCGAGCGCTCCCGTGGTTTCGGGATCGTCGGCGCCGGTGCTGGCGAATTGCACCGACGGAGGTTCGGGGATCAGCGAGCCGACCGGCTGCGGAAAACTAAAGGTCGCGGCGTGGATGGTGCCGAACGGCGATGACAGCATATGGGCGCGCGCACGCTGCGACACCTCGGACTGCTGCGCCATCAGCGCGACCAGATCCTGATAGCCGATCGACTTCGGCATCAGGCTTATCGCCAGGACGCTGAGGCCGAAGGGAGCGCAATAGCGAACTCCCTTCGGCCTTTTACGCGAAACAACCATTCACACGCTCACGCAACGGACGCTACAAACTCGATACGCAACGCAACGCAACACAAGCGCCGGCACTGGGCCCCCGTGTGGCTCCAATGCGACATGTTCTTTTATGGTCGGATTAACCTTGCGAACGCGTTAACTCACGCGCGAAAGCAACCGTGAGCGCAGCGCGCCGCGATTGGTAAATGCTTGGTTACGAAGGTGGGCTTAGAACAGACCGGTCATCGGCTGCCCCGCCAGATAGGGCAGCACAGCGATCAAAACAACCGCAAGCAGGAAGCCGATCAGCCGTGTTTCCATCTTGATGACGGAGCCAGGGGCGCCACGCCCGCGCGCGAAAGCGGCGATCTCGAAGATCGCCATGAAGAGCAACACCCCGAAATAGGGAGGAATGCCGATCGACCTGCTCTGAGGCAGCAACGCCACTAGGCCGCCAACGATCAGACCGCACAACGTCATGAACCCGATGAACACCTGGTCGATGGTCATGACACGCCCGATCTGAACAGCAGCATGTGCGCCCCTACGAAGTTGCCAGCGAGAAACATCGCCAGCCCAAGCGCGCAGCCAAGCATCAGCGTGCGGTCGGCGATCACCTCGGGCACCGGCCGTGCCAGCGCGACACGCAACGCCAGCAGGCCAAGCCCGACCAGCGTGTAAAATACCACAACAGGATGAAGCAGGATGTCGTCGCCGAACGGCCGCCGGTCGGCGATCAGTCCGAAGCCGAAGCCACCCAGCGCCACCAGCACATACCAGGCGGGGGTGGCAAACGGCCGGCCAGCGGTGAGCCGGCCGGCCTTCTTCCGCGCAAGATTCCGCTCCGTCACATCTTCACGCCCTTTTCGGTGAAGTACTTCACCGCGCCCGGATGCCACTGGATCGGCGAATTTTTCTGCACCTGCGTCGCCAGATCGATGCTGGCCGCTTCACCGTGTACGGCCACCAGTTCCGCCTTATGTTCGATGAAGGTCTTGACGATGTCGTAGGCGACCTTGTCCGGCATCGATGCGTTGGAGATCAGAATGTTCTGCACCGAGGTAATCGCGTTGTCCTTGTCCTGGCCCGGATAGGTCTTCGCCGGGATAACCGCGGCGCTGTAGATGCCGCCGTATTTGGCATTCATCTTTTCCAGGACTTCAGTGTGGTCGATCAGCTTGAGCTTGGTGCCCGGCGTGGCGCCGAGATCGGTCACCGCCGCGGTCGGCAGGCCGCCGACCCAGAAGTAGGCGTCGATCTTGCCGTCCTTGATGGCGTTGGTGGACTCGGCAACGCCGAGCCGTTCGCGCCGCATGTCCTTGTCTTTGTCGAGGCCGGCCGCCTCGATGACGCGGAAGGCCATCACTTCGGTGGCGCTGCCCGGCGAGCCGGTCGAGACGCGCTTGCCCTTGAGGTCTGACATCTTCTCGATCCCCTTGCCCTCGATCGTCACCACATGCATGCGGTTCGGATAGAGGACCATCAGCGTGCGCGCATCCACCGGTGCGCCCTTGAATTTGTCCTCGCCCTTCACCGCGTCCACCGCGGCATCGACCATCACCAGTGCGACCTCGCTCTGCTTGGATCCGATCAGCTTGAGATTGTCGACCGAGCCGCCGGTGACGCGGGCGGTCGCCGCGTAGCCAGGGACATGCTTGGTCAGCACGTTGGCCATGCCGCCGCCGAGCGGATAATAGACGCCGCCGGTGCCGCCGGTCGCAATCGCGATGGTGGTCTGCTGCTGCGCCAGCGCACCGCCGGCCATGAGTGCTACGCCCCCGATCAGCGCCGCGAAGATCAATCCGTTGCGTTTCATTCGCTCGTCTCCCTTTGGTTTCCGTTCATCCGCTGGCTGCCGGCGCTTCTGGCGGTGCCGGTTGCATGCGTTGTTTTAGCAGCACCCCGCCTGCGATGATCAAGCCGAATGTCGCAGTGTAGTTGATATCGCGGCCGACGATTGCCTCCAGCAGCCCCTCGATCAGGCTGGGGAATACCAGCAGGAGCCCGGCCAGGGTCAACAGCGCGCGCTCGGCCAGCGTTGTGCGCCGCAGCGCCCAGCCTTGTGCCGCCATCGCCAGCGCCGCAAGGCCCGCGGCGGTCTTCAGCGTGATCTCGACAATGTCGATCCACGAGCCGTCCTTCGGCACCTTCAGCAGCAGCCCGAGACCCTGCGGATCGAGCACGAACACGAACGGCACCAGGAACGCCGGCAGGGTGTATTTCCACGCCTGCATCGTCGTCTTGTAGGGATCGCCGCCGGTGATCGCGGCGGCCGCGAACGGCGACAGCGCGGTCGGCGGCGAGACCTCCGACAGCACGGCATAATAGAAGATGAACATGTGCGCTGCGACATCGGGCACGCCGAGCTTGATCATCGCCGGTGCGGCGATCACAGCGCAGATGATGTAGGAGGCGGTGACCGGCACGGCGAGGCCGACGATCCACACGATCAGCGCGGTGTAGATCGCGGTCAGCAGAAGGCTGCCGCCGGCGTAATCGATCACGATCGAAGAAAACTTCAGGCCGAGCCCGGTGAGCGTGACCACGCCGACGATGATGCCGGCGGTGGCGCAGGTCGTCGCCGCGGTGAGCACCTGGACCGAGCCGTCGGACAGCGTTTTCACCAGCCGCTTGGGCGTGATCGCCGTTTCGCGGGTCAGGAAGCTCAACGCGAACGTGAGCACCGTCGACCAGAACACCGACAGCGTCGGCGAATAGCCCCACAGCATGAATACGATGATCGATATCAGCGAAAAGAAGTGGAAGCCGTAGCGCGAGGTCAGTTGCCAGAGCGACAGATCCTTGGAGGTGTCTACGACGCGCGCGCCGAACCGCTTGGCGTCGAGTTCGACCATGAACAGCAGCGACAGATAGTAGAGGCAGGTCGGGATGGCCGCCATCCAGATCACGTCGAGATAGCTGATCTTGAGAAACTCGGCGATCAGGAAAGCCGCGGCGCCGAGCACCGGAGGCGAGATGATGGCGCCCAGACCGCCCGCCGCGAGCAACCCGCCGGCGGCGTTCTTCTCGAAGCCCGCGCGCTGCATCATCGGATAGGCGACCGCGCCGATCGTCACCGTGGTGGCGACGCCGGAGCCGGACGGCCCGCCCAGCAGGAACGACGACAGCACCACGGTGCGGCCGGCGCTGTTGGCCTTGTTGCCCATCAGCGCCATCGAAAAGTCGATGAAGAATTTTCCAGCGCCGGAGTGCTGCAGGAACGCGCCGTAAATCGTGAACAGGATGATCAGCGAAGAGGAGACGTCGACCGGAACCCCGAAGATGCCTTCGAGGGTGACGAACAGATGGCCGACAAGCTGGCCGACATCAAAGCCGCGATGGGTCCACGGTTGCGGCAGATACGGACCGAAATAAGCGTAGGCGATAAAGCAAAGCGAGATGATCGGCACGATCAGCCCGGTGGTCCGCCGGGTCGCTTCGAGCAGCAGCACGATGAAGACGACACCGAGCCAGGTATCGAGCTGCGTCGGCATGGTGGCGCGGTCGGTAAAGTCGTCGCCGCCTTCGATGGCGTAGACCAGAATGCCAGCTCCGATCAGTCCGAGCGCCAAGTCCCACCAATGGATGCGATGGCGGAAGCGCAAAGCCGTCGGAAACAACATGAAGCTCAGCACAAGCACGAAGGCGACGTGCGCGTAACGCAGCGGCTGAGTGGAAATGATCGGCGCCCAGCCGAACGGCCACGCTCCGGCAATGGCGGCGTAAAGATGGAACAGCGACATCACCACGGCGACCGTGGTGGCGGTTGTGGCGGCGGTGCCCGACAGCCGGTTCATCACGCCTTCGTCGGCCTCAATGAACTCCTCGGCCTTCTTCAGCGCATCTTCGGAAATGCCGGGCGGATCGCCCGCCAGGGCCGGAATTGTCCCCTCCGCCATCGTCCCCCCCTTGCCGCCGTTTTTCTCGTCTTCGGCGTCGCCCCCGCGGGAAAGCTACCACGCAGAGAAGCTGCAGGACACCCGACGAAGGGCGGGGGCAGACGGGAGGCTTAGCCTTTGAAGAAGCTCACAAGCTTCGGCACCACCTGCGCCCGCGCCTCGTCCATCAGCCAGTGGCCGGAGCCCTTGATGACCACGACTTCGACGCTGTTGGCGACCAGGCGGCCCTGCTGGATCAGGAATTCACCCGATGCCTTCTCGCCGGTCAGAACCAGCATCGGCATTTTGAGCCTTGTCTTGGCGAATTGCTCGAAGTCCTTGGCATCCTGCACGAACGCACGAAACACCTCGAAGCCAGCCCGCATCGCGCCGGGCTGTGCGTAAGCCTTGGTGTAGAAGCGGCGGTCGGCCGCCGACACCGACTTCTTCGGATTGGCGGCAAACCCATTCCAGAAATGCTCGAAGTAGACGCCCTCGCGGCCCTTTACGAGCTTCAGTGGCGTCTCGCCAAAGAAATGGAAGTGCCACATGTCGCGGAGCAGGAAGACGTTGTTCCACTCGCCGACGCCGGGCAGGAAGGCATCCATCAGCGCGATGCGATCCACCTCGGCGGGCTATTGCGCGGCATAGGCGTAGGCAACCATCAGTCCGATGTCGTGACCGGCGATGCCAGCCCGCTTGATCCCCAGCGACGCTGCGAGCGCGTGGATGTCCTGCGCCATCGCCTTCTTGTCGTAGCCACCGTCCGGCTTGGCGGATTGGCCGAAGCCGCGCAGGTCCGGCGCAATGACCATCCGGGTCTTGGCCAGTTCCGCCACCAGCGGGCGCCACATGTGGCTGTTCTGCGCATAGCCATGCAGCAGTATCACCGGATCGCCCTCACCAGCCGCGAGATAGTGCAACCGCACGCCGTTGATCTTGGCGAAATGGCTCTTGATCGACGCGCGCGGTGCTGGCCGCTTCATGGCAATGCCTTCGGTTGTAACTTATGCCTCGCCGGCCGCTTTTTTGCCGAGCGCCGCCTGTGCCGCCGCAAGCCGCGCGATCGGGACGCGGAATGGCGAGCATGACACGTAATCGAGTCCGATCTGATGACAGAATTCGACAGATGCCGGATCGCCGCCGTGCTCGCCGCAGATGCCGACCTTGAGCTTCTTGCGCACCTTGCGGCCGCGCTCGACGCCTATTTTGACCAACTCACCGACACCGTCGCGGTCGATCGACACGAATGGATCGCCCGGCAGGATGCCCCGCGCGGTGTAGATGCCCAGGAACGAAGCCGCGTCGTCGCGGCTGATGCCGAAGGTGGTCTGCGTCAGGTCGTTGGTGCCGAACGAGAAGAACTCGGCGGTCTGTGCGATCTCGCCCGCCATCAACGCGGCGCGCGGCAGTTCGATCATGGTGCCGACCTGGTATTCGATCTTGGCTCCGGTTTCCTTCATCACGGCGGCGGCCATCGCGTCGATGCGCGCCTTGACGATGTCGAACTCGGCCTTGGTGGCGATCAGCGGCACCATCACTTCGGGCACCACCGGCTTGCCGGTGCGCTTGCCGGCCTCGACCGCCGCCTCGAAGATCGCGCGCGCCTGCATCTCGGCGATCTCGGGATAGGCAATGGCGATGCGGCAACCGCGAAAGCCGAGCATCGGATTGAACTCAGCCAGTTCCTTGGCGCGATGCTCGATCTTCATGGCGTCGACGCCCATCGCGGCGGCGACCTCGGCGATGTCGTCCTCACCGTGCGGCAGGAACTCATGCAAGGGCGGATCGAGCAGCCGGATGGTGACCGGCATCCCCTGCATGATCTCGAACAACTCGATGAAATCGCCGCGCTGCATCGGCAATATCTTGGCCAGCGCCTTGCGCCGCGTTTCGACCTGTTCGGCCAGGATCATCTCGCGCACGGCCTGGATGCGCGCCTCGTCGAAGAACATATGCTCCGTGCGGCAAAGGCCGATGCCTTCGGCGCCGAACCGCACGGCAACACGCGCGTCGGCCGGCGTATCCGCGTTGGCCCGGACGCCCAACGTGCGCACCTTGTCGGCCCAGCCCATCAGCGTGCCGAACTCGCCCGACATGGCAGGCTCGGTCATTGGCACGCTGCCGGCCAGCACCTGGCCGGTGGAGCCGTCGATGGTGACGATTTCGCCGCGCTTGAGCACGACGTTACCGGCCTGCAGGGTCTGTGCGTTGTAGTCCACACGAAGCGAGCCTGCCCCCGAAACGCAGGGCTTGCCCATGCCGCGCGCCACCACGGCTGCGTGGGAGGTCATGCCGCCGCGCGTCGTGAGAATGCCTTCGGCGGCGTGCATGCCGTGGATGTCCTCCGGCGATGTCTCGACCCGGACCAGGATCACCTTCTTGCCGTCAGCCTTGAGCCTGGTCGCTTCGTCGGAGTTGAACACGATCTCGCCTGAGGCCGCGCCGGGCGACGCCGGCAGCCCGGTGGCGATGACGTTGCGCTCCGCCTTCGGGTCGATGGTCGGGTGCAGCAACTGGTCGAGCGACCCCGGCTCGATCCGCGCCACCGCTTCGTCGCGGGTGATCAGCTTCTCGTTGGCCAGTTCGACGGCGATGCGGAGCGCGGCCTTCGCCGTGCGCTTGCCGTTGCGGGTCTGCAGCATCCAGAGCTTGCCCTGCTCGACCGTAAACTCCATGTCCTGCATGTCGCGGTAGTGCTTCTCGAGCGCGCCGTAGATGCGGGTGAGTTCCTTGTAGGCGGCGGGCATCGCCTGTTCCATCGAGGGCTTGTCGGAGCCGGCCTCCTTCCGCGCGATCTCGGAGATTTCCTGTGGCGTGCGGATGCCGGCGACTACATCCTCGCCCTGGGCGTTGATCAGAAACTCGCCGTAAAGCCGTTTCTCACCGGTCGATGGATTGCGGGTGAAGGCGACACCCGTCGCCGAGGTGTCGCCCATGTTGCCGAACACCATCGCCTGCACGTTGACCGCCGTGCCCCAGCTTTCCGGGATGGCGTGCAGCCGCCGATAGGTGATGGCGCGCGTGTTCATCCACGAACCGAACACCGCGCCGATCGCGCCCCACAATTGCGCCCGCGGGTCTTGCGGGAACGGCTCGCCCTTCTCCTCCCGCACGCGCTCCTGGTAGCGCGCCACCACGTCCACCCAATCTTCGGACGTCAGCTCGGTGTCGAGGGTGATGCCGGCGCGCGCCTTGTGGTCCTCCAGAATGTCCTCGAAGTTGTGATGCTCGATATCGAGCACCACGTTTGAATACATCTGGATGAAGCGGCGGTAGGAATCGTAAGCGAAGCGGCGGTCGCCGGATTGCGCTGCGAGCGCCTCGACAGTCTCGTCGTTGAGGCCGAGGTTGAGCACGGTGTCCATCATGCCCGGCATCGACGCGCGCCCGCCGGAGCGCACCGAAACGAGCAGCGGATTGGCGGGATCGCCGAATTTGCGGCCGGTGATGCGGGCGATGTGGACAAGGCCCGCATCGACCTGCTTCTCCAGTTCCTTCGGGTATTTCTGTTTGTTGGCGTAGTAGTGCGTGCAGACGGCGGTGGTGATGGTGAAGCCCGGCGGCACCGGCAGACCCAGATTGGCCATCTCGGCGAGGTTGGCGCCCTTGCCGCCCAACAGCTCCTTCATGCCGGAGCGGCCCTGCGCCTTGCCGCCGCCGAAGCTGTAAACCCACAGACCAGATTTGCCGGCCACCGGCATGGCTTTTTTGGCGCTCGGGCGCGAAGCCTTTTTCACTGCCTTTTGGGCGGCCCTCTTAGCCTTGGACTGCTTGACCTTGGGCTTATTGGAGGACGAAGGACGGCGTGCCATTCAGGACTCTCGCTATGGAAATCAGGTGCTCCTAAGACCCTATCTCGGCGCTTCCCCAATTGAGTTTCTTATTGGCATTTCCACGTCATGACCGGGCTCGTCCGGCCATCCGCAGCTTTCTTCTTATGCCAAGGCGTGGATACCCGGCACAAGGCCGGGCACGACGAACTCAACCGCCTTCGATCTTGGAGAAATCCGCCACCGTTCGTGTCGCTTCGCGGATTTCGTTCAGCAGGCGCAGCCGGTTGGCCCGCACCGCCGGGTCGTCGGCGTTCACCGTGACCTGGTCGAAGAACGCGTCAACATGGGGCCGGAGCTTCGACATCGCCGTCATGGCGGAGGCGAAATCCTCCTTGGCGACGGCCTGGTCGGCTTCGGTCTTGGCTACGCCAATGGCGCGCGCGAGTTCCTTTTCCTCGGGCTGAGCGAACAAAGCCGCGTCGGGCGCGCCGGTGTAGGAGGCGCCGTCCTTCTTCTCCTCGATGCGGAGGATGTTCGCGCCGCGCTTCGTGCCGGCCAGCAGGTTCTTGCCGTCGTCGGTGTCGAGGAATTTGCCGAGAGCCTCAATGCGGCGGACCACCAGCACGAGGTCGTCCTGGCCCGGCAGCGCGAACACGGCATCTACCAGATCGTGACGCGCGCCCTGCTCACGGAGTTGGACTTTTAGGCGGTCGGCGAAGAACGAGAGGAGGTCTTTGCCGTTCGCATCGCCGCGCGCCCAGATAAAAAGCGGCAGCAATGGCAGCCGAATATTGTTGTCGATGACAAGCCGGATCACGCCCAGCGCCGCGCGGCGAAGCGCGAAAGGATCTTTCGATCCGGTCGGCTTCTCGTCGATGGCCCAGAAGCCCGTCAGAATGTCGATCTTGTCAGCCAATGCGACCGCAACCGATACCGGATCGGCCGGCACCATGTCGTCCGGACCTTTCGGGCTGTAGTGATCCTCGCAGGCGTGGGCGACTGCCTCGTCCTCGCCCTGCGCCTGCGCGTAATACTTCCCCATCAAGCCTTGCAGTTCGGGGAATTCGCCGACCACTTCGGTCAGCAGATCGGCCTTGCAAAGCTGCGCCGCACGCTCCGCCTTGACCACATCGGCGCCGACAATCGGCGCGAGATGGCCCGCCAGCGCAACGATGCGCGCAATGCGCTCGGCCTGGGTGCCGAGCTTTTCGTGGAACACGATCTGCGAAAACTTCGGCAGGCGGTCTTCCAGCTTCGTCTTTAGGTCGGTCTCATAGAAAAACTTCGCGTCGCTCAGCCGCGCGCGGATGACGCGCTCGTTGCCGGCGATGATAGCGCCGCCGCCGTCGCTCGCCTCGATGTTCGAGATGAGGATGAACTTGTTGGTGAGCTTCGCGGTCTTCGGATCGCGCACCACAAAGCATTTCTGATTGTTGCGGATGGTCGCGCGGATGACCTCCTCGGGGATGGCGAGGAACGCCGGGTCGAACGAGCCCATCAGCACCACCGGCCATTCGACCAGGCCCGCGACCTCGGCCAGCAACCCTTCGTCCTCGACCAGTTCATACCCTTGCGCGAAGGCGAGCGTCGTGGCGTCGGTCAGGATCATCTGCGCGCGGCGGGCCGGATCGACCACGACCTTCGCCGCGTCGAGCTTGGCCATGTAGTCGTCGAACCGCTTCACCTTGATCGGCCCGGGCGAAAGAAATCGGTGGCCGGTGGTGGTGTCGCCGGACACGACGTCGCCGACGGTGAACGGCACGACTTCGGGCTCCTCGGTCTCCGGGCCGAACATCGCGACGATGGAATGCAGCGGCCGCACCCAGTTGAGCGCGCCGGGCTTTGCCGAAGCCTCGCCCCAGCGCATCGCCTTCGGCCAGGGAAACGCCTTCGCCACCTCGGGCACGATCTGCGCGATCACCTCGATGGCGGGCTTGCCGGCCTTCTCGATCACGGCGACGTAGAAATCGCCCTTCTTGTCGGGCTGCACCTTGGCCTGATCGATCGACGTCAGGCCCGCGCCTTTCAAAAAGCCCGCCAACGCCTGCTCGGGCGCGCCGACGCGCGGGCCTTTCTTTTCTTCCTTGATATCGGGCTGGCGAACCGGAATCCCGGCCACCGCGAGCGTGAGCCGGCGCGGCGTCGCAAAGGCTTTGGCGCCTTCATAGACCAGCCCCGCGGCCACCAGCTTGTCGGTGACGAGCTTCTTCAAATCCTCCGCCGCCCGCGCCTGCATGCGCGCGGGAATTTCCTCGGAGAAAAATTCGAGAAGAAGGTCGGGCATTAGGCTGTCAGCTTCTTATGAGCGCCATCGCAGGTCGGCTGCTTCGCCGTCCGCTTGCAGGTGCAGAACGCTATCTCGCCGGATGCCGCGGCCTTGTATTCGAGCGGCGAGAATTCCGTGCCCTTGTGCGAGCCGTCGCAGAACGGCTGCTTCTGCGATTTGCCGCAAGCGCACCACCAGTAGCTCTTGCCTTCCTCAACGGCGGCTCGGATCGGCTTCGTCCCGCCAATGTCAGCTATCCCGCTCATGCTCCCCCTCCTGCTTCGGTTTTCAACCAGGCTTCGCCGCACGCCTTTGCCAGTTCGCGCACGCGGAGAATGTAGCTCTGCCGCTCGGTCACGGAGATCACTCCGCGCGCATCGAGCAGATTGAAGACGTGGCTCGCCTTGATGCACTGGTCGTAGGCCGGCAGCACCATCAGGTGCTTGCTCTTGTCGGCAGTGTATCCTGCCTCAAGATATTTCTTGCAGGCGCCTTCGGCCATCGCGAATTGCTTGAACAGCATGTCGGAATCGGAATGCTCGAAATTGTGCCGGGAGTATTCCTGTTCGGCCTGGAGAAACACGTCGCCATGGCTGACCTTGTCGGCGCCCTCGCGGCCGTTGAAGTTCAGGTCGTACACGCGGTCGACGCCCTGCACGTACATGGCGAGACGTTCGAGCCCGTAGGTCAGTTCGCCCGCGACCGGCGAACACTCGAAGCCCGCGACCTGCTGGAAGTAGGTGAACTGCGACACCTCCATGCCGTCGCACCAGCATTCCCAGCCGAGGCCCCAGGCGCCCAGCGTCGGGCTCTCCCAGTCATCCTCGACGAAGCGAATGTCGTGCAGCGCGGAGTCGACGCCGATCGCCTTCAGCGACTTCAGGTAAAGCTCCTGGATATCCGGCGGCGATGGCTTCAGGATCGCCTGGAACTGGTAGTAGTGCTGCAGACGGTTCGGGTTCTCGCCATAGCGGCCGTCCTTCGGCCGGCGCGACGGCTGCACGTAGGCCGCGTTCCAGCGCTTCGGCCCAAGCGCGCGCAGCGTGGTCGCCGGATGGAAGGTGCCCGCGCCGACCTCCATATCATAGGGCTGCAGAATGACGCAGCCCTGGTCGGCCCAGAAGCGCTGCAGCGCCAGGATCAAGCCCTGAAACGAGCGCTCCGGGCGCATATGGGCGGGAAGATCGTCGGTCATGGTGGGTCCAGGCGCGGGCGCGCCGGGTGAGACGTAACGGCGCACTGGCGGGGGGTCAAGGCGAGCGGCGCGCGGCGAGCGGCGAGCCCTCCCCACAGCGGATCGGGCGCGCTAGGCTACCCCAAAAGCTGCATAAACCACCGGGAGGATCGGATGCCGTCATGGCTTGCCAAACTGGCCTGCATTGCGCTGCTGCTCGCCGCGGCCGCCCCCGCCGTCCAGGCTCAGGATTACCCCAACCGGCCGATCCGAATGGTGATCGCATTCCCGCCGGGCGGTCCGACCGATTTCGTCGGCCGGCTGGTTGGCGATAAGGTCAAAGACATCCTCGGCCAGAGCATCATCATCGAGAACAAGGCCGGCGCCAACGGCGCGCTCGGCGCGGACGCCGTCGCGAAGTCCGCGCCCGACGGCTACACCCTGTTCCTCACCACGCTCGGCGCGGTCGCCATCACGCCGCACATGCGCACCGACCTGCCCTACGACGTGCTGCGCGATTTCGCCCCGGTGACGCTCGTGGTGCGCAACACCACCGTGGTGGTGGTTCGCAAGGACAGCCCGGCCAATTCCATCAAGGACCTCGTCGCCATGGCCAAGGCCAAGCCGGGCGAAATTCCCTTTGCCTCAACCGGCGTCGGCTCGACCACGCATCTGGCGCTCGAACTCCTGCAGACCGCGGCCGGCGTCAAATTCGTCCACGTGCCTTATCGGGGCGCGGCTCCCGCCCTCACCGACCTGCTCGGCGGGCAGGTCCAGGGATTCTCCGGCGACGTGCCGGTTCTGATGCCGCAACTGACCGCCGGTATAATCAAGGCGCTGGGCGCCGCGTCCGGCGAGCGCAATCCGAAGCTGCCGAACGTGCCGACGCTCGCCGAACAAGGTTTCCCCGATACGTCATCGGACAACTGGTACGGATTGCTGGCGCCGGCGCAGACGCCGCCCGCCATCATCGCCAAACTCAATGACGCCTTCGCCAAGGCGATCAACGATCCGGTGGTGAAGCAGAAACTGATCGAGTCCGGCGCGGTGCCCGTCGCCGACAAGCCCGATCAGTTCGGAAAATTTCTCAAAGAGGAACTGGAGCGATGGGGCAAGGTGGTCCGCGCGAAGGGCATCAAAGAGCCGGGCTGACGCTCAGCGTTTGATCCGATATTCGCCGGTCGCCGGATCCTGCCGCAGCGTCGGCACGGCGGCGCGTTCGGGATCGGACACCCGCGCGGGGTTTGCGCGGTCGAGTTCGTCGTTGACCCGCTGCCATTCGCGCTTGAGCATCCTCATCAGGACGAGCGCGCCGAACGCGCCAAGGACCACAGCCAACGCAGGCATGCCGCTCTCCTAGAGTCCGTAGCGCGACCAGATGGCGCGCGCCTCCAGCGTCGAAACCATGTCGTCGGCGAGGCTCGCAGACGTCGGAAATCCAAGCCCGCTCACGCCCGCCGCGCGTCGCCCCAACAAAGACAGCCCCCGTTCCGCGATCATCGGAGTGCGGACCTTGTCGCCAAACCGCTCGCGCAAAACTGTACGCAGGTCGCCTATGGAATCGACAAGACCGAGTTCGCGGCTGCGTTGACCGGTCCAATATGCTCCGGTGAACAAGTCAGTTTCACGGCTGTCGAGCTTGGAGCCGCGGCGCTGCTTGACCAGCGCGATGAAACATTCGTGTATTTCCCGCTGCAGCGATTTGAGGCGTTCAACATCTTCCGGCTTCTCCGGCATGAACGGATCGAGCATCGCCTTGTTTTCGCCCGAGGTGTACAGCCGCCGCTCGACGCCAATTTTTTCGAGCAGCTTGTCGAAGCCGAACGAGGCGCCGACCACGCCGATCGAGCCGACGACGGAGGACGGATCGGCGATGATCTCGTCGGCCGCGCAGGCGATCATGTAGCCGCCCGAAGCCGCCACATCCTCGACGAAAGCGAGCACCGGCACCTTGTGCTCGTCGGCGAGCGATCGAATGCGCCGGTGGATCAGATGGGATTGCGCCGCCGCCCCGCCCGGAGAATTGATCGTCAGCGCGACCGCCCGGATGTTCTTCATCGAAAACGCGCGTTCCAGCGAACGGGCCAAACCCGCGACCGTCAGGCCCGGCTTCAGCGGGCTCGATATGCCAATTGCGCCCGAAAGCCGCACCACCGGCACGGTTGGTATATCGCCACGGAGTCGCGCGGGAATCAGTCCCCGCAACGCATCCGGAACTCTATTGAATGTGGAAATGTCAGCCATCCTGTCAGGAGATATGCACAAGTAGCCCCGGGCTCAAGTCATCTGTTGTTAACCCAATCGGGCCAAGTTGCCGGAACGACGGACGCCGTGGCGCGTCTTCGTCGCGCGAAATGTACGGCGGACGGCATGAAAAGCCTGTTTATCTGTGTTTTGATGTTGTCGATCTTGGTGGCGGCCTATCAAGGTCGGGCCATCCCGTCCTTGCGGCGGCTGATCAATCGCTAGCCAGCGGTAGCGGCCCCGCACCGCGGAGCACCGCTTCGGCCTCCAGGGTCGGCCGGCCGGTTTCATCGTTCAAATCAAGTCCAGGCAGCAGCTCGAGTGGCGCGCGGCTGCCCTTGCGGGCATCCACGATCACCAGGATGGCCGGCGCTCCGGCCCGGCCGTGAACCGGCAACACCGTGATTTCTCCGAAGCCGCCACCGAGCGCGCCCAGCACCTCGGCCAGCCCGTCGGCTCGCCAGATCAGTGTCAGGCTCCCCGCGGAGTGCAGCAGCCGTTCGGCTGAACCGATCCAGTTCGCCAGCAACCCTTCGCCAGCAACGTGCGCCGCGCGGCGATCCGGATCTGCCGAGACGTTTTGACGCGCCGGATCGTTGAACGGCGGATTCATCAGAACGCGGTCCGCCGAGCCGGCGGGAAGACCGCGCCCGGTGAAGTCATCCGCCGACCCAGCCACGTCGAGGGTCACCACCCGCAATCTCGCACCGAGACCGTTCCGCTCAACGTTCTCCGCGGCGATCCCGGCCAGTTCCGGATCGATCTCCACCAAGGTCACATCGACGCCGGGGCAGCGCGTCGCCAGCGCCATTCCCGCGGCGCCAACGCCGGCGCCGAACTCCACCACCCTGTCGCCCGGTTGCGCCGCGACCGCCGCCGCCAGCAGAATGGCGTCGTGGCCAATACGATGGCCGCGTTTTTTCTGGATGATCCGCAGACGGCCGCCGAGCACCGCGTCGTCGGTCGTCTCCGGCCTCGCACCCACCGCCTGTGGCCGCAGTTCGTGCGCGAGACCCGCGTCAGACAAAAGCTGACGCGCCGCCTGCAAATCTTCGCCATCGACCACGATGCGGCGCGGCAGCATGCCGAGCGAGCCTTCCAGCACGCTCATGTGCTGATCGAGCACCAAGTGCGGAATCTCGGCGCCCTTGAGCAGCGCTTCGATCGCGGTGATGAGCACGGCGTTGTTGGTGCGGACGAGTTCTTGCACGCTAGGCCATCACCGCGTCCGAGGCGGGGCTTCCGTTCATGGTTCGCTCCGCCGCCGTTCTTCGGCGGGTGCGCGCTGCGCCAGATACGAAAGCAGTTTGAGTTCACGGCGTCCGCGCGTCACCGTGTCGAGGATCAGGCCGCAGGCGATCGACAACGAGGCCAGCAGCACCAGTCCGGTGGACAGCACCGCTGTCGGCAGACGCGGCACGGTGCCCTCCTGCCAATAGGTGATGAAGACCGGTATGGCGATGCCGATCGCGGCGATCGCGAGCGATGCGCCGATCGCGGTGAACAACGGCAGCGGTCGCTCCGCCCGGTAGAGCCGCAGCACCGTCCGCAGGATGCGAATGCCGTCACGCCAGGTGCTGAGCTTGGAAATCGAGCCGAGCGGCCGTGAATAGTACGGCGTCGGCATCTCGCCGACCGGGAGTTCCAGTTCGAGCGCGTGAACCGTCAGTTCGGTCTCGATCTCGAAGCCGCCCGACAGCGCCGGAAACGACTTAACGAAGCGCCGGGTGAACACCCGGTAGCCGGACAGCATGTCGGTGAAGGACTCGCCGAAGACGTGGGCGACAAAGCCGGTCAGCAGCCGGTTGCCGGCCCGGTGCCCCAAACGGTACGCCGCCACCACCTGATCGACCCGGACAGCGCAGACCATATCGAGCCGTTCGGCCTTGAGCTTATCGATCATGCCCCGCGCACTCGGCGCATCGTAGGTGGCGTCGCCATCGACCAGCACGTAGATGTCGGCGTCGATGTCGGTGAACATCCGGCGCACCACCCGGCCCTTGCCCTGATGCTGCTCGCGCCGGACCGTGGCGCCGGCCTTGGCCGCGGCCGCCATGGTGCGGTCGGTGGAATTGTTATCGTAGACGTAGATGCCAGCCTCCGGGAGCGCTGCCCGGAAGTCGGCCACGACCTTGCCGATGGCCGCCTCCTCGTTGTAGCAAGGCACCAGCACCGCGATCCGGTTGCCGCCCGCGATTTCGGCGGCGTCCGCACTCCCTCCGGATGGCAACATAGGACGTACCTCGCCGGTTAGAATCGGCCAAACCCAGTCATCAAAGCGCCATTCGTCACGTTTACGGCATACGGCCTTGCGCCTTATCATAGCTTTTCTATTCTGCTGAGTACCACTTCGCCTCAATCCGGAGCCCGCATTTGGCCGTCGTCATCCCATTCAGTCCGGCCGACGCCACCATCGACCGCCTGGTCGAAGCCGTCACGCCCGACATGCAGCGGGTCAACGCTGAAATTCTGACGCGCACCGGGTCCGAGGTGACGATGATCCCGGAGGTCGCCAATCACTTGATCTCGTCCGGCGGAAAGCGGTTGCGGCCGATGCTCACCTTGGCCATGGCCAACCTCACCGGCTACTCCGGCGACGGCCATATCAAGCTCGCCGCCGCGGTCGAGTTCATGCACACCGCGACGCTGCTGCACGACGACGTGGTCGATGAGAGCGACATGCGGCGCGGCAGGCCGGCAGCGCGCAAGGTCTGGGGCAACGAAGCCAGCGTGCTGGTCGGCGATTTCCTGCTCGGCCAGGCATTCAAGATGATGGTCGAGGTCGGCTCGCTGCGGGCGCTCGACATCCTGTCGAACGCCGCCGCCGTCATCGCCGAGGGCGAGGTGATGCAACTCGGCGCCGCCAAGAACACCGCGACCACCGAGGACGAATATCTCGCGGTGATCCGCGCCAAGACCGCGGAGTTGTTCGCCGCCGCCTGCGAAGTCGGTCCGGTGCTCACCAATCGGCCGAAGGCTGAGCATGCGGCCTGCCGCTCCTTCGGCATGAACCTCGGCATCGCCTTCCAGCTTGTCGATGACGTGCTCGACTACGGCGGCAAGTCGGCCAAGCTCGGCAAAAACGTCGGCGACGACTTCCGCGAGGGCAAGATCACCCTGCCTGTGGTGCTGTCGTTCCGCCGCGGCTCGGAGAGCGAGCGCGCCTTCTGGTCGCGCGCGTTGGAGCGTGGCGAGATCACCGACAGCGATCTTGAAACGGCGCTCGGCCTGATGACCAAGCATCGTGCACTGGAGGACACCATCAAGCGCGCCCAGCACTATGGAGCGATCGCCCGCGATGCGCTGGCGCTGTTCCCGGCCTCCGACATGAAACAGGCTCTGGAAGAGGCGGTGGATTTCTGCACCGCGAGGACGCACTGACATCGTTATGAGATTTGAGCGAAGCCATCGTTCTGCGAATGCTGCTCCGGATCGCAGCCGGCGGTATTTTGCGGCGCGGCTTTGCTATGTCGCCCCCGCGGCCATCGGGCTGCTGTTGCAGCCCGGCGAGGCCAGATCGGTCGAGATCACTGTCTCATGGGTGGAAGTCCAGCACGAGGTGCGGCCAAGACAGGGCACCTGGAACGTCAACAAAAGCCTTCGCCTGAACCTTCGCGGCGGCAACGCCATCACCGAAAACTACGTCGCCAGGAATTCATCCGGAAAGACCTCGGAACTTGCCGGTCAGGGCAAGTTCGGTGACTCGATGGACCTTCGCGGGAACACTCAATCGACATGGAGCGTCCGGGACGCCAACACATTGGTTCGCACCTGGAGCCGGTCCCAGCACACCGAAACGATGGAAGTATCGGTCAAGGGCACCTCCTGCGAGGCCACGATCGCTTACGAGTTGAAGCCCAGCTTTCAGGAATATCGGATGCTTTCTATCAAGGACCGGCAGCCGCTCTACTTCAGCACGGTGTCGGCTAAGGATATTTCGTGCACGGCGGCCGACTAGCGACGCTTTGAGATGCTACCGCCCCTGCGCGAGGCGCTCGGCGAAATAAACGATGGTCTTGCGATAGACCTCGGCGCGGTTCCACTCGCGCATCACCTCGAAATTCTCCGTGCCCTCTCCAAACGGCTGACCGGCCTTCCAGCCGCTGCCTTTCAGCAGGTTCGCCGTGGAAGCGAGCACATCCGCCGGACTGTGAACCAGATCTGGCCGGCCGTTGCCGTCATAATCCACCGCAAACTTGATGTAGTTGGAGGGCAGGAACTGGGTCTGCCCGATTTCGCCGGCGTAAGCGCCCTTCAATTCATTCAGCGAAAGATCGCCGCGCTGTAGGATTTTCAGGGCTGACAGAAGTTCGCGCTGGAACAGTTCGGTGCGGCGGCAATCGTGCGCCATGGTGGCGAGCACGCGGATCACCGGCAGCTTGCCCATGTCGCCGGTGCCGAAATCCGTCTCGATCCCCCAGATCGCGACAAGAATTTCCTTTGGCACGCCAAACTGCCGTTCGATGCGCGACAGTATTGCCGCATGCTTTTGCAGCCGTTGCATCCCGCCCTTGATCCGTCCCGGGCCGACGCGGGTCGACACGTACTCCTCGAAGGTCTTGCGGAACGTGCCGCGCTGCTTGCGATCGAACGCCAGTACGCCTTGATCCTGGGCCACTCCGAGGAAGGCATTGGAAATCACGGTCTGCGAAACGCCGGTGGCCGTCGCCTCGCGTGACATGCTCGCAACGAATTGATTGAAATCGCCTCCGCATTGCGCGGCCCCGGCGGGCGCCGCCAGCGAAACCAGCAACAGCACGGCAAATGGCATTCTGATCATGCGGAAGACCTTCGCGGGTGGCGGCAACTGTGTCTCGATAACATTTTATCCGAATGCCGTCGCCGTGACCCACCAGCGCGGGTGCGCGGCTGAAATCCGGCGTGCCGCGGCGGTGGCCGCGCGGGAGGACGAAAACAGCCCGAAGCATGTCGCGCCCGAGCCCGACATGCGCGAAAGCCCGCATCCGGATTGCTCGCTCAGGGCCGCGAGGACCCTGGCGATCACCGGTTGAAGTTCAAACGCGGCGGGTTCGAGATCGTTGCGCCCGGCGGCGAGAAATTCGATCAGGCCATCGCGTGGCAGCGTCGCCCGCCCCGCGCGCTTGCGAGGCCCGCCGGGCTCCAGCGCCAGCTTGGCGAACACGTCCTTGGTGGGAACCGCCACGCCAGGATTGACCAGCACAGCAGCCAGCTTGGGCATTGCCAGCGGCGCGGACAGGATGTCGCCGATGCCGCGCATCCAACGCGCACGCGGATCGACACAGACCGGCACGTCGGCGCCGGTGCCGCGGGCAACCTTGAGCAGCCGCTTGTCGTCGAGCGTGATACGGTTGGCGCGGGCCAGCAGGCGCAGCGCCGCCGCCGCATCGGACGATCCGCCGCCCAGCCCCGCCGCCACCGGCAGCCGCTTGTCCAAGGAAAAACGCCCGAGCTTGAGACCGGGAATCTCGGTGGCGAGCGCACGCGCCGCCCTGAACACCAGGTTGCGTTCGATCGGTCCGGCCGCTTCCGCGGTAACGCCGCGCACCTTGAGCGAGAGCTCCGCGCCCGGCGCCAGCGTCAGCCGATCACCCACGCCGGCGAACACCACCAGACTGTCGAGCAGGTGATAACCGTCGGCGCGCCGGCCAAGCACGGCGAGCGTGAGATTGACCTTGGCCGGGGCGTGTTCGGTGAGAAGGACGGGGCGGGATTGGGCCATGCGCGTTATCTAGCCGTCATCGCCGGGCTTGTCGCCATCCCGCCACAAAAGGCGATGCCCGGCCCACAGTCGGCTGCGGTCGGGCATCGGGAAAATTTCGGATCTGTGAACCGCGGTCAGCCGCCGTCGGGCTTTTTCTTGGCGGCGTCGGCCGACGAAGAGGTTTCCTCGGCCAACCCGGTCGCCAGCTTCTGCTTGATCTTGATGAGGTCGTCGGGCTCGGGCTTCAGATCGCGGGCATGCGACCACTGGAACTGCGCCTCGAGCACCCGACCGGTCTTGGCATAGGCGTCGCCCAGGTGATCGTTGATGGTCGGATCGTCGGGCTTCAATTCCACCGCCCGCTCCAGGTTCTTTACGGCCTCGTCGTAGTTGCCGAGGCGGTAGTGCGCCCAGCCGAGCGAGTCGACGATATAGCCATCGTCCGGGCGCTGCTCGACGGCGCGGCGGATCATCCGCATGCCCTCGTCGAGACCGGATAGAGAGTGAGCGCCTGCTTCAGATCGCTTTCGGCCGCCTTCCAGTTCTTCGCGCGCTCATTGCAGATGCCGCGGAAGTAATAGATCAGCCAGTTCGGCCGCGCCGGAGTGGCGATGGTGGCGACGCCTTTGTTGTAAACATCTACGCATTCGGAGAAGTCCTTGCGCCCGCGCAGAATGCTGCCGAGCGCCATGATAGCATCGATGTCGTCGGGTTTGTCCTTGAGCAGCTTCTGCAGCCGCTGCTTGGCATCGTCGGTCTTTTCGATGCTGTCGAGATTGACCGAAAGCTGGATTTCAGCGTTGCGCCGCAGCGGCGAATTCTGCGGCACCCGATCGTAGATCTTGATCGCGAGCTGCGGGTTCTTCATCTGCTCGTAGAGATCGGCGAGCGACAGCAACGCGAGCGGCTGGTTCGGCGCAAGATACAGCGCGAGTTGCAGATAGACGAGCCCCAGGTCCTCGCCGCCTCGGCGGCCCAGCACCGCTCCAAGCCCGTACAGCACTTCGGCCGCGCCGGCCTGCGGATCGCCGACCAGCAGCGGAAGCTGTTTGTCCTTTTCAAGCGCCGCCATCTCTTCGAGAATCAGCGGATGGCGCGGCAATTGGGCGTCGAAGCCCTTGAGCACCTTCAGCGCCTCGTCCTTGCGGCCGTTGCGCGACAGCCAGGAGCTGTACGATTCGACGATGCGTATCGCGCTCGGATCGAGCTTCTGCACGCGGTCGAAACGCTTGCCGGCTTCTTTCTTGTTGCCCGACACGTCGAGGATCAGACCGGCGTGCAAATCCTTGAACAGCGCATACCAGTCGGCACCCTGCAGCTTGTCGATCGCCTCGATGGCGGACTTGGCGTCGTTGGCGCCGTAGCTGGCCCACGCACCGAGCAAGGTCGCGGCCAGATCGGTGATCGGCCCGCGGTTGGACAGCGCGAGGTTGACCTTCGCGAGCGCGTATTTCTTCTGCTTCAGCGCGTGGACGCCGACCACCAATCGGGCGATGCGGTCGTTCTTGTCGAGCTTGATCAGTTGCTCGCCGAGGCGCACCGCCTCCTCGACATCGCCCTCGGCCAGGAACGACAGGAAGGCGCGCTCCAGCAACTCGGGGTTCTTGGGGTCGCCGCGCAGCGAAGCGCGGTAGTAGGCCGCGGCGGCGCCGGCATCCCGCTGTGTGCCGGCGTGGCGGGCCGCGAGATAGCTGCCCGAAGCGGTCAGCCGAGACAACTCGTGGGCCGATGGCACGTAGCTGACGACTGGCGCGCTATCCGGCGCGGCCCCCTGGGCGGCCAGCGAGCCTGGCAAAAGCAGCGTTGCTGCACCCAGCACGGCGCCCGTAATGCGCCGGAACGAAAAAGGAACAGTCACGTGTGGCGGCCTCCGTGGGCGGCGCTGCGCCAGCCCTTCGAGTCGAGCGTAGAATGACCTTTTTGCGACTTTGCCGCAAGACAAGGACGGCCCAGCTGCCGTTTCGCCCACCAAGTGAACCGGTGTGGCCGTATCGTGACCGCCGGCCCGGAACCCCAGTCACATGTCCGAGTATTTGGGACCGCCGCCGCCTTCCGGCGGCACCCAGGTGATGTTGCGGTTGGGGTCCTTGATGTCGCAGGTTTTGCAGTGGACACAGTTCTGCGCGTTGATCACGTAGCGCGGCTGGCCGCCCTCCTCCACCCATTCGTAAACCCCCGCCGGGCAATAACGTGCCGAAGGACCGGCATAGACGACGTGTTCGGATGCCTTCTGCAGCGCCATGTCGGCCACCTTCAAATGCGGCGGCTGATCCTCTTCGTGATTGGTGCTGGACAGGAACACCGACGACAGCCGGTCGAAGGTGAGTTTGCCGTCCGGCCGGGGATACGCGATCGGCTGGCAAGCGGCGGCAGGCTTGAGCGTATCGGCGTCGGACTTGCCGTGGCCGAGCGTGCCCAGAAGCGAGAAACCCAGCGTGTTGCACCACATGTCGAGGCCGCCGGCGGCGATACCGATGAACGTGCCGAGCTTCGACCAGAGCGGCTTGGCGTTGCGGACCTTCCACAGGTCCTGACCAATATCGCCCTCCGGCCACGCCGCGTCATAGCTCGCCAGTTCATCGTTGGCCCTGCCCTCCGACAGCGCCTCAGCGGCATGCTCGGCCGCCAGCATTCCGGACAGGATGGCGTTGTGGCTGCCCTTGATGCGGGGCACGTTGACGAAGCCGGCCGCGCATCCGATCAGCGCGCCGCCGGGGAACGACAGCTTCGGCACCGACTGATAGCCGCCCTCGGTAATGGCGCGCGCGCCGTAGGAAAGCCGCTTGCCGCCCTCGAACACGCTCCGAATCGCCGGATGAGTCTTGAAGCGCTGGAACTCCTCGAACGGCGAGATGTACGGGTTCGAATAGTTGAGATGAACCACGAAGCCGACCGACACCAGGTTGTCGTCGAAGTGATAGAGGTACGACCCGCCGCCGGTCGAGTTGTCGAGCGGCCAGCCGAACGAATGCTGCACCAGCCCCGGCTTGTGCTTGTCCGGCGCGACCTGCCACAGTTCCTTCAAGCCGAGACCGAATTTCTGCGGCTCGCTGCCGTTCGCCAGTCCATAGGTTTCGATCAACTGCTTCGACAGACTGCCGCGCGCGCCCTCTGCAAACAGCGTGTACTTGCCGCGCAACTCCATGCCGCGGGTGAAGTCGCTGCGCGGCTTGCCGTCCTTGGCGATGCCCATGTCGCCGATGGCGACGCCCGCCACAGCGCCATCTTCGGTCAGCACTTCGGTGGCGGCGAAGCCCGGATAGATTTCGACGCCGAGCGCCTCCGCCTTGGTCGCCAGCCAGCGACAGACGTTGCCGAGGGAAACGATGTAGTTGCCGTGGTTCGACATCAGCGGCGGCAACAGGAAGTTCGGCAGCCGCAGCGCCGCCGACTGGCCGAGCCAGTAGAACCGGTCGTCGCGCACCGGCGTCTTGATCGGGGTGTCCTCGGTGCGCCACTCGGGCAGCAGCCGGTCGAGCCCGATCGGATCGATCACCGCACCCGACAGGATATGGGCGCCCACTTCGGAGCCCTTTTCCACCACCACCACGCCAAGATCCGGCGCCAGTTGCTTCAGGCGGATCGCGGCGGCCAGCCCCGCCGGCCCGGCGCCAACGATGACGACGTCGAATTCCATCGCTTCGCGGGCAGGCATGTCGCTCGACATCGCACAATCTCTCGTTGCAGTTGGGCCGAGCCCAATAAGCCCTTGGGGCGGCGGACAGTGAACATGGTAGCCTTGCGACCGGCTTGGCGGTTGATCCTAGGGCGAAAACTCCCAATTTGGAAAACAACCAATCGGCCAACCCCATTGTCCGCCGAACGCAAGAAGTGGTCCAAGGTGTTCCGCTGAAGGTCCGAAATGATCCCTGAACGCAGCAAGGCTGCCCGCGAGTTGCTCGCCTTTTACGCCGAGGCCGGCGTGGATGTGGCGATCGGCGAAGTGGCCCGCGACTTCCTCTCGGCGCCGGAGCCCACCCCGGTGCCGGAACGGCCGGCTGTGGCGCCGCGGAGCGCCGATGCGCCGACCGACGCCCGGACCGCCAACATTCCGCCACGGCCTGCCTTCGCCGTGCCTCCCACCCCCGACGCCGCGGTCATGGCCGCGCGCGAGGCCGCACGCACCGCGTCGAGCCTGGAAGAACTGCGCGCCATTCTCGAGCGCTTCGAAGGCTGCGGCCTGAAAAGCTCGGCAAGCCGGCTGGTGTTCGCCGACGGCACGCCGGGCTCGCGGCTGATGCTGGTCGGCGAGGCGCCGGGCGCCGAGGAGGACAAGCAGGGCCTGCCGTTCGTCGGGCGCTCCGGACAATTGCTCGACCGCATGCTCGCCGCGATCGGGCGCAAGCGCACCGACATCTACATCGCCAACATCGTGCCGTGGCGCCCGCCCGGCAACCGCACGCCGACTCCAGTGGAAACGCAGATCTGCCTGCCGTTTGTCCAGCGCCAGATCGAACTCAGCAATCCGGACGTGCTGGTGACGATAGGGCAGCCCTCCACCGGTGCGCTGCTCGGCGTACAAGGCATCATGAAAAACCGCGGCCGCTGGTTTCCGTTTCAGACCGGCACGCGCGAGATTCGCGCCATGCCGATGCTGCATCCGGCCTACCTGCTGCGCTCACCGATCGGCAAACGGCTCGCATGGCGCGACATGCTGGCGATCCAGAAAGAGCTCGGCTAGTTCGGCGTCAGGCGCGCTTGCGGCCGACGTCGCGCATGAAGAAGATCAAACCGCCGACCGCGAGCACGATCGGAAAACCCCAGTCGAGCGTGTAGCCCATCACGGCGAGGCCGAAGTCGGCAAGCCCTTGCGACAACCGCGTTGCACACGTGACTCCGATGCCGCTGTTGATACGCGGGCATTGGCCATTAAGGCTAACGACGATGAGCGCGAGCCCCGCCACCAGCAGCAGCGCGAGCTGTCGGATAGCAAATTAACCTGAGCAACAGAAAGAAAACGGTTTTCATTGCGTTTCCCCGTCCCCTCGCGATGATGCTCGCATGATCGAGACCCGGACGCCATCGTCATTGCGACTGATCACGCTGAGCGCGGCCATCACCGCGTTGAGCGCCACCGCCGCCATGGCGCAATCTCAGCAATACCAGACGCCGACCTATCGCTCCGGTTCAAGCACGCCGTCGGCTTCGAGCAGCGGCACGACATCGCAAATCGTCCCGCTGACATCGCGGAGCTATCCCGCCACGCCGCCGTCCTATTCGGCGCCCGCGCCATCCGCATCGCCCCCAGCCGCGCCGCAATACGCTGCGCCGGCGCCGTCATCATCACAGCCACCTCCGCAAGCCTCGCAATCGATGGCGGCGCAGCCCGCTCCCGCGCCTTCCGCTCCCGCGCGACGGCCACAGGGCGCCAGCGCCGCGGATTCCGCGCAAATCGCCGCGGCCTGCATGAACGAGCGCAAGTCCGCCACACCGGAAGTCGCGATCAAGAGCTGCGATGGCGTCATCGACGAGACGCTGAAGAATCTCGCCAACGCCTATTACTTCCGCGCCGCGGCGAAGCTTAGCAAGACCGACCTGGACGGCGCGCTGCAGGACTACAATCAGGCGCTCAAGCTCGATCCGGCGGACGCCGACTATCTCAACGGCCGCGCCGCCGTGTACGAGGCCAAGAACAACACGGCTCGCGCCATGGCCGACTACGACGTCGCCATCAAGAACAGTCCTCAATCGGTCTACGCCTACAACAACCGCGGCGCGGCCTTTCAGCGCAAGGGCGAGTTTGCCCGTGCCGCCGCCGACTACGGCGAGGTGACACGCCTGCAGCCGAACAATCTCGACGCCTGGAGCGCGCGCTGCTGGGTGCGCGCCATCGGCAACCAGCCGCAGGAGGCGCTGGGAGATTGCAACAACGCTCTCAAGATCAAGGCCGACGCCGCCGACGTGCTCGACACCCGCGGCTTCGTCTATCTCAAGCTCGGCCAGACCGACAGCGCCATCAAGGACTATGACGCCGCGCTGAAGCTGGACGCCCGGCTTGCCGGCTCGCTGTATGGCCGCGGCATCGCCAAGACACGCAAGGGCGACCGCGCCGGCGGCGCCACCGACATGGCGGCCGCGAAGGAAATCAAAAAGGACATCACCGAGGAATTCGCGCGCTATGGCTTGCGTACGTAGCGCCTGAACGTCATCGATAAGCGACCAGCACCGCGCCGGTTGCGATCAGCGCGACACCGACCCAGTTCGGTACGCTGAGCCGCTCGCCCAGAAATGCCACACCGAATATCGCCACCAGGACGACCGACAGCTTGTCGATCGGCGCGACTTGCGCCGCCTGCCCGAGCTTCAGGGCGCGGAAATAGCATATCCACGACCCGCCGGTCGCCAGACCCGACAACACCAAAAACAGATAGGTCCGTCCGCTGACCGAGCCCGGTGCCTGGAACTGGTCGGTTGCGAGCAGAATGAAACCGAGCGTGACCAGAATGACGATGGTGCGAATGAAGGTCGCAAAATCGGAATTGACGTTTTCAATGCCGACCTTGGCAAAGATCGCGGTCAATGAGGCAAACACCGCCGACAGGATCGCCCAGAATTGCCAGGATGAAAAAACGGTCATGATCGTGGCTCTGCCTATGCCGGATCGTTGCCCTTGGCCTGGATCACCGGCTTTGCCGCAGGGCTCTTCAACAGTTCGATCAGCGCCCGCGCCGCCGCCTGGTTCGAAGAGGCCGCCGATATGCCAGCGGTGAACATCACCACCGAATTGATCGCCGCGGGCAACGGACCGACCAGTTCGGCGCCGGGCACCGACATGATATTAGGAATGACGATCAGGCCGAGTTCGACCTTGCCGTCCGCCACCAGTTCCGAAACCGTTTCGCCGTCCGTTTCAACCGCCTTCGCTTTGATCGCATCGGCGATGCCAAGCTCCACGAACAGCTTGCGCAGGTGAATGGTGCTGGCACCCTCCTTGAGATAGGTGACAGACTTCGCATCGAGCATCGCCTGTTTGAACGCAGCAACGGAACCGATGTCGGGCTTGCGCGCGCCGCGTTTCACCGCGACGCCGATCCCGGACGACATGATGTCGGCGCGGCTGTCGGCGCGGAGCAGGCCCTTCTTGATCAGTTCGTCGATTTGAAAATTTACCAGCACCGCGAGATCGAACGGCTCGCCGGCTTCGATTCGCCGCTTCATCACCGCGGCAACATCGGCAACCACCACCGGTGTAGCGCCGGTCGATTTCTCGAATTGCGGCCCCAACTCGCCGACGATCACCTTGGTCACCCGCGAGCCGAAGATTTTCAGCTCTGCCGCGCCGGCCGGCGCCGCGGCCGCGAGCATCGCCAGCAACGCGACCATGCCTCGCAAATGTTTCACGCGACCTCCCTCGTGACCAACCCGGCGCGAATGCCGGGACCGCCGCACCAGCATAGCCGCCTGCCCCGTACGCAACACCCGCCTCTTGCATAATTCATCGGGAGGGCCGAAATGACTATCGAGACTTCGGGCCACACGCCACAGTGCGTCGGCAGCCAAGGGTCGCAGTTATGGAATTGGATCCCGTCCTTCTCGCGCGCCTCCAGTTCGCCTTCACCATTACGTTCCACATCATTTTCCCGACCTTCACGATCGGGCTGTCCGCCTACATCGCGACGCTCGGAGCGATCTGGCTGCGGACCGGGGCTGAACGCCACCAGCGCCTGATGCATTTCTGGACCAAGATTTTCGCCGTGTCGTTCGCGATGGGCGTCGTCTCGGGCATCGTGCTGAGCTACCAGTTCGGCACCAACTGGAGCCGGTTCTCGCTCGTGGTCGGCAATGTGATCGGCCCGCTGATCGGCTACGAAGTGTTGACCGCGTTCTTCCTGGAAGCAAGCTTCCTAGGCATCCCGCTGTTCGGCTTCAACCGCGTGCCGCCGTGGCTCTATGTGACAGCGGCGGCGGTCGTCGCGGTCGGCACCGCGACCTCCGCGTTCTGGATCCTGTCGGCCAACAGTTGGATGCAGACGCCGGCCGGCCACGAGATGCGCGACGGCATCGCCTATCCGGTCGATTGGATCGCCATCGTATTCAATCCGAGCTTCATCTACCGGCTCGCCCATATGGTGAATGCGGCCTACCTCACCACAGGCTTCGTCGTGCTCGCGGTCGGCGCGCGCTACGCGCTGGCCGGCCGCCATCCGGAGGAAGCGCGCACCATGCTGCGCATGGCGATCGGGCTGGTGGTCGTGCTGGCCCCGTTGCAGGTGTTCATCGGCGACCAGCACGGACTCAACACGCTCAAGCATCAGCCGACCAAGATCGCCGCGATGGAGGCGCACTGGGACGGCTCCAAGCCCGGCGACTTCCACATCCTCGCCTGGCCCGATGCCAAGGCCGAGAAGAACCTGTTTGAAATCTCAATTCCGCACGGCTCCTCGCTCATTCTCACCCACGACTGGAACGGCCTGTTCCCCGGCTTGAAGAGCGTGCCGCCGGACGAACGCCCGCCGCTGGTGTCGGTGTTCTTTGCGTTCCGCATCATGCTGGCGATCGGCACATTCATGGTCGCGGCGGCGTTCTGCGGCGCGTTCCTGTGGTGGCGCGGCACACTGTTCGAGACGCGCTGGTATCTGCGCGTCATGGCGCAGACATGGTGGATGGGCTTCGTCGCGGTGGTCGCCGGATGGGTCGTCACCGAAAGCGGCCGCCAGCCGTGGATCGCGACCGGCATCCTGCGCACCGCCGACGCCATCTCGCCGGTTTCGGCGGCCAGCGTTCTGACCACGTTGATCCTGTTCGTCGTGGTCTACGGCATCGTGTTCACGATGGGCATCTATTACATGAACCGCCTGATCGAAAAGGGACCGCAAGGCCGCGCGATCGAGCAGTCCAAGGATTTCGCAGTGAGCCCGATCTCGGCGGCGAGCGATGCCGGCCGCGAGGCACTCGGCAATAGCTAGCGCGCCACCCAGCCGGAGAGAACGCCATGGAATGGTATCTGCCGGTGATCTGGGCCGCCCTGATCGGGACCGCGGTTGCGCTCTACGTCATTCTCGACGGCTTCGATCTCGGCATCGGCATCCTGTTTCCCACCACGAAGTCCGAAGGCGAGCGCGACCAGATGATGCGCTCGATCGCGCCGTTCTGGGACGGCAACGAGACCTGGCTCATTCTCGGCGGCGCCGGATTGTGGGTGGCGTTCCCGCGCGCCTACGCGGTGATCATGCCGGCACTCTACCTGCCGGTCATTGTGATGCTTCTGGCGTTGGTGTTTCGCGGCGTGGCGTTCGAATTTCGCGTCGTCTCGCATAGCAAGACGAGTTGGAATTTCGCTTTCGCCGCAGGCTCGACGACGGCTGCATTTTGCCAGGGCGTGATCCTGGCCGGTCTGGTGCAAGGCATCCACGTCGAGAACGGGGCCTATGTCGGCGGATCGTTCGATTGGGCAACGCCGTTCGCGCTGATGTGCGGGCTCGGTGTCATCTCAGGTTACGCACTGCTGGGCGCGACCTGGCTGGTGATGAAGACCGAAGGCCCGGTCGCCGTGCGGGCGCGCGAACAGGCGAAGACGCTGCTGTTGTTTGTGCTGGCCTTCATGGCAGCCGTGAGCCTGTGGACGCCCTACGCCTTCCCGGCCATCGCCACCCGCTGGTTTTCGCTGCCGAACTTCCTGTTCCTGTGGCCGGTCCCGCTGCTGACGGCGCTGCTTGCCTTCGCCGACTGGCGCGCGCTGGACAAGGGTGGCGAGTTCGTTCCGTTCATCACCTCGATCGGGTTGTTCATGCTGGGGTTTGTCGGCCTGGTGATTTCGTGGTTCCCCTATCTGGTTCCGCCCTCGCTGACGATCTGGCAGACCGCCGCCGTGCCGGCCAGCCAGATTTTTATGCTGATGGGAACGCTGGTCTTCCTGCCGCTCGCGCTCTGCTACACCGCGCTCGTCTATTGGCTATTCCGTGGCAAGGTCAAACCGGGCGAAAGCTATCACTGAGGGTTGTGCATGTTCTGGAACGTCCGCTGCCGCGCGCGCTGTCGCCGCGGCGGCTCGGGCGCAATGATCGGCGGCTGCGCTTCGGACTCCGACGGCTGCAGCGTTTGAGCTTGCGACGGCGAACGTTGCGGCTCCGCCGGCTGCGGCCGAGCCTGCGGCTCGAGTGCCCGCTCTGGCGGTGACTGCATAGCCGGCTGCGGTTGCTCCGGCGGCAACGGCCGCGGCTGCACGGACGTGTTGGCCTGGACGCGCGGCCGGATCATGCCCCAACCGATGCGCATTAACGGCATGCGACCCTGATACGGCCGCGAAAATGCGCGCGGCACCTCGACGGCGAGTTCGGGAAACTGCCGCGCGATCTCCGGCGGCGGACGGCCCGCGTTGTCGGTGGCTGGCCAGACGATCACCGCGCCTTCTTCCGTGATGTCCTGGCGTGTCACATGCGAGCGGTCGTCGGGCACGCCCTCGACGTAGAGGCTCGGGCGGCTCGGCGCGCCGAGCGCCACCAGCGACGCCAGCGCCTGATCGCCCGCCACCACCGTCAGCGGCTGACCGGTGCGCCGCGCGAAGCTCTCTCCGAAAAACTGTCCCATCTCGGCGGCCGGCCGGCCGACCCGAAGGTCCGCAGCGAATATCCACGGCTGAATCACAATCGCGAATGCCACCAGGATCGGCGGCAGCACAATGAGCGCCGCCCAGGCGTAGCCGATCACGTACTGGCGCTCGATCCGGATACGCGGCCCCGCCACCATCACGACGGCAAGGCCCGAGAGCAGCACCAGAGGTGCCGTCGGGAAATTCTCCGGCCGGCGGGTGAACAGCGCGAACAGGCCCATCGCGGCGATCGGCGCCAGCGCGAAGAAATACACAAAACCCCGCGCCGACGGATGGACCGGGCCGCGGATCACGTCCGGCAACGTCTCGCGCGAGCCGAACCAGGGACTGCGCCCGAGCACGATCAGGATCGCCATGCCGAGATGGCTCAGCAGCAGCACCAGCAGCAGCCAGCCCCACGCGTGGAGGTTGGCCACGATGGCGGTCATGGCGATGCCGGCGATCCACGGCCCGACATGTTCGAACAGGGCGCGGCCGAACGCGGTGGAAACCGTGTAAATCAGAAGAAGGCCGAGCAGAATGAGCCCGGCATAAGTGGTCAGCAGCAGCAGGCCCGCCTCAATCCCGAGCGCGACCCAGTAGCCCCACCCGCCCCGCGTCGCGCCCATCCAGCAGTGCAGCAGGATCAACGCCCACAGCGGCGTGGCGAGGATGGCGGGGCCAAACTCCGGCGTCGGCACCGAGAACACCGCAATGCCCGCCATCAGCATCACCGCGATCGCCGCGTGCGGAACGCCGACGATGGCGCGGCCAAGCGCGAACACCGCCCAGAGCGCGGCGACGATGCAGACCTGCGACAGCAGATAGACGCCGGTCATGCCGCCCGCGCGGTGGGCGATCTCGGCCAGCCAGAACGCCAGTGGCGGACCGAACTCGGTGCCGAACTGGAATTCGTGACCGATCGCCAGCACGAGCGGAAGCTGGCCGGGCGGCGCCGCATAGAACAGCGCCGGCACGACGGTCCACAAAACCGCCTGCAGCACCGCCATTGTCCAGAACAGCATGCGCGGACGCGTGCGCAGCAGTTCGACGAACAAGGACATGGAAATCATCGCGCGGAACGCCCCAGAGATGCGTGCGAACACCCTCGCCGCGCCACCCCGCCAATACAACGATGGTTTGCGTCAGATTTTCGGCCCGCTTGCCGGCAATATACAGAGAACGGCGGGCCCGAAAACCCCGGAACCAGATGCCTATGGTTCGGCCGTTTCCAGCGGCAGGCTGACCGGCGTCACTTCGACCAAGCTTGCACGATAGAACGCCGCAACCGGCGCGAACGAGCGGCGGTGGTGGACCGTCGGCCCGAGCCGGTTCAGCGCATGGACATGTTCCGGCACGCCGTAGCCCATATGCCGCTCGAAGCCGTAGCCGGGGTGTGCGGCGCCGAGTTGCAGCATCAGCCGGTCGCGGGTGACCTTGGCAACGATGGAGGCCGCCGCGATCGACGTGACCCGCGCATCGCCGGAGATCACCGCCTCGCAGTCGCAGCCGCAGTCGATGCGGTCGCGGCCATCGACGAAGACGAGCTTCGGCCGGACCGGCAGCGCCCGCACCGCGCGCGCCAGCGCCCACAGCGAGGCGCGCAGGATGTTGTCGCGGTCGATCCGGTCGGTGGAGCCGAATGCGACGGCGACCTCGGCGGTGGCGCATATCTTTTCGTACAGCCGCTCGCGCTCCTCATGCGACAGCTTCTTGGAATCGTTGAGCCCGCGCGGCACGCGATCGGGATCGAGAATCACCGCGGCGGCCACCACCGGGCCGGCCAGCGGCCCGCGCCCGGCTTCGTCGCAGCCGGCGACCGGCCAGATGCCGCGCGCCAGCGACCGCCGCTCGCGGCGGAACGTCGGGCGAAGGATTTCCTCCACGATCGGCAGGCGCGGGGACTTGGCGGCGGCGGTGCGACTCATCGCCCGCGATCCTGCGCCTTGCTGCCCCCAATTCAAATAGTCCGAAGTTCCCCGCGATGTCCCAATGAAAATGGCGGGCAAAACGTCAGTCGGGGAGGATCAGCCGCCCATCATCGGTGAATGCGAACCCTGGCGCCTGGACGATCTCCCAGGCATGGCCGTCGGGATCGGAAAAGTATCCGCGGTAGCCACCGTATTCAGTTTTCTCGGGCCGCCGCAGCAGACCGGCCCCAGCGGCAATCGCCTTGTCGAAGGCCGCATCGACCTCCGCCGGCGTCGCGCAATTCCAGGCCAGGGTCGCACCTCTGAAGGTCTGCGGGCGAGGCTGCGACGACAGCACCGCGTCCTCGGCGAGCTTGTCCCAACTCCACAGCGCCAGAGCCACACCGCCGGCGTCGAAGAACGCGATCTCGTCGCCGGTCGAGCGCACCTTTCGTGTAAGCCCCAGCGCTTCATAGAACCGCGCGCTCGCCGCCACATTGCGCACGCCGAGCGTCACCACAGTCAGTTTCAGCGCGGGTGTGTTCATCCGAACAGGCTGAGCTGCTCGGCGCGCGGCTTGGGCGAGCGGAAGTGCTCGGTGGTCAGCGGCCTCTTGTGCTTGTTGAGGCCGAGCTTGTCGCAAGCCTTCTCGAAGCGGCGGCCGATCATCCAGGCGTAGGGACCGGCGCCGGTCATGCGGGTCCCCCAGGTGGCATCGTAGTCCTTGCCGCCGCGCATCTCGCGGACAAGCTTCATCACGTGTTCGGTTCGGTCGGGATAATTGGCCTTGAGCCACTCGATGAACAGGTCGCGCACCTCGAGCGGCAGGCGAAGCATCACGTAGCCGGCGCCATTCACGCCCGCCAGTGCGGCCGCATCGAGGATGCGTTCGATGTCGGCATCGTTGATGGCCGGAATGATCGGCGCCACCATCACCGAGGTCGGAATGCCGGCCGCCGACAACTGCCGCAGCGCCTCAAGGCGGCGGCCCGGGGTCGCCGCGCGCGGCTCCATGCTGCGCGCAAGCTTGGCGTCGAGCGTCGTCACCGACAGCGCGACCTTGACCAGATTGCGCTCGGCGAGCCGCGCCAGAATGTCCACATCGCGCAGAATCAGCGCCGACTTGGTGACGATGCCGACCGGATGGCCGGCACGCTCCAGCACTTCGAGAATGCCGCGCATCACCTGATACTTGCGCTCGATCGGCTGGTAGGGATCGGTGTTGGTGCCGATGGCGATGGTGCGCGGCTGATAGTTCGGAGCCGACAACTCTTTCTCCAGCAGCGCGGGCGCATCCGGCTTCACGAACAGCTTGGACTCGAAGTCGAGGCCGGGCGACAAGCCGAGATAGGCGTGGGTCGGCCGCGCGAAACAATAGACGCAGCCGTGCTCGCAGCCGCGATAAGGATTGATCGAGCGGTCGAACGAGATGTCGGGCGACTCGTTTCGGGTGACGATCTTGCGGGTCGAATCGACCGACACCGTCGTTGCGAATGGCGGCAGTTCTTCAAGGCTCTGCCAGCCGTCGTCGAAGGCGATGCGGGCGATCGACTCGTAACGGCCCGACACGTTGGACAGCGTGCCGCGGCCGCGCCGCCGCTCGCCGGCGATGCCTACATCGGGAATGCCGCGATGGGCCAGGCTGGATGGCTTTAAGCTGTCCGACGATCTGCCACCCGCCGGCGCGGAGGGCACCAACGCCGGCGGGTTGCGGAAAACTGGGGTTGAGTGGGTGTGGGACTGTGCCATGGCTGATATCTAATTCGCCCATTAGAACAAAACAAGAACAAATATCCACGCAGCACTCAAATTTTTGCGAGCGTTGAAACAACGCCATGATTCAGTGCTTGTTCCGTCGGTGGCCACACGCCGGCCGGGAGGTGACGACATGCGAAAGCTTTTGCTGGCCGGCTTGGTCTGCGCCGCGGCTCTGCTGCCGGCGCCGTCGGCCGAGGCGCACGAAGGGCTCTGGTGCATGCGGGCCAATATGGGCCGATCCGTCAGCGAGCGATGTCACTTCATGACATTCGAAGCTTGCAGCGCCGAGCGCAGCCTTGCAGGCAGCACCGGGTTTTGCAGCCAGAATCCGCGCTACCTGCCCTACTGGCAGGGGCGCGGCTACGGTGCGGAGCCCAACCGCAAAGTGGCTCGAAGGGTGAAGCGCCGCCACTAGCTCGCCGCGCGGCAGCCGGTCCGGCGCCGCGTGATCGCGCCGGCCAAATACTTGACTCCGTCAACTAATCGTCCGACCCTGCCGGCATGGCGTCCATGACGGTTCCCGATGCGCAGCGCGTCGCCGCGGTGCGGCGCTTCAACCGCTTCTACACGCAGCATCTTGGCGTGCTCGGCGACGGATGGCTCGACAGCCCGTTCTCGCTGACCGAAGCACGCGTGCTCTACGAGATCAAAGTGCGCGACCGCGCCACCGCGACCGGCATCGCCCGCGACCTCGGACTGGACGCCGGCTATCTCAGCCGCATCCTGCGCCGTTTTCACAAAAGCAATCTTATCCGCAAGGATGTCTCCCCGGACGATGGCCGGCAAAGCTTCCTTTCGATCACCGCCGCCGGGCGCAAAGCCTTCGCTCCGCTCGAAGCACGGACGCAACGCCAGGTCGGCGCGATGCTTGGGCCGCTGACCGCACCGGAGCAGGATCGTCTGGTGTCGGCCATGCGCGCGATCGAAAGCATGATCACGCCGTCCCCCGCAATGACCGAGGAAATCGTTCTGCGTCAACCAGGTCCCGGCGATCTGGGCTGGGTGGTTGCCCGCCATGCCGAACTCTACGCGCAGGAGTACGGCTGGGCAGAAAACTTCGAAGGCATCTGCGCACAGATCGTCGCCGACTTCGTCAGCAAGCTCGATCCAGATCGCGAACGCTGTTGGATCGCCGAAATGGACGGCCGCAACGTCGGCTGCGCGTTTCTCGTGAAGGATTCCGCCACGGTCGCGCGGCTCCGTCTGCTGCTGGTCGATCCGGCGGCGCGCGGCCGGGGCCTCGGCCATAAGCTCACCGACGAATGCATCCGCTTCGCCCGGCGATCCGGCTACAAGGGCATCACGCTGTGGACCCACAGCGTGCTCACCGCCGCGCGACACATCTACCGGAAGGCGGGCTTCCGCCTCACCTCCAGCGAGAAGCGCAAAAATTTCGGCAAGGACGTGGTCAGCGAACACTGGGATTTGGAATTCTAGAGCATTTCACAGTTGGCTTGCAGCAGCCTCTCCACGTCATGCCCGGCCTTGTGCCGGGCATCCACGCCTTTCTTTGTGCGAAGCAAGGCGTGGATGGCCGGGTCAAGCCAGGCCATGACGAACTCTGATTCTATTCAACCGGAAAAAGCTCTAGCGGCTCACGCCGTCGCGCCCTGCGCCTTGGCGCGCCGCATGGTCTCGTCCAGGCGCGGGATCAGCTCGACGAAATTGCAGGGCCTGGCGCCGGCCACTCCCGCCGTCGCGCGCGACTGGATCGTGCTGGAGCCGATCTTGGCGTGGCTCACCATGTGAAACGCCGTCGAGAAGCCATCCATCCGCTTTTCGAACAGCGGCTCGACCGCCTCCGGGGTGACGTCGCGCCCGGTAAAGCCGGTGCCGCCGGTGGAGATGATCACGTCGATCCCCTTGTCGGCGATCCAGGTGCGCATCTGTGCGCGGATTTTCTCCACATCATCGGTGACGACGGCGCGGGCCGCGACGGCATGGCCGGCCTTCTCGATCCGCTCGGCCAGCGTCGCGCCAGACTTGTCGTCGGCGAGTTCGCGGGTGTCGGACACCGTCAGCACCGCGATCTTCAGCGGCACGAAAGGGCGTTTCTCGTCGATGCCTCGCATGTGGATTACAACCGTGCCGCCGCGAACGTGTTGCAGGCTTTGATATTGCCTTCCTTGAAGCCGGTCGAGAACCAGCGTTGACGCTGGGCGGCGCTGCCGTGGGTGAAGCTGTCCGGCACCACCTGCCCCTGTGCCTTTCGCTGGAGCGTGTCATCGCCGATCGCCGACGCGGTCTGCAGCGCCGCTTCGATGTCGCCCGGATCGAGGAACTTGTATTTCGCCTCGGCGTGATTGGCCCATACGCCGGCGAAGCAGTCGGCCTGCAGTTCGACCATGACCTGCAAGCGATTGGACTCGACGCGGTCGCCGGAGGCGCGCTGCGCCTGCTGCACCTTCGGCAGGATGCCGAGGAGATTTTGTACGTGATGGCCGACCTCGTGGGCGATCACGTAAGCCTTGGAGAAATCGCATGCCTTGCCGCTGCAGCCGCGAAAGCGCGTCTCAAGCTCGCGGAAGAAAGAGGTGTCGAGATAGACCTCGCGGTCGTTCGGGCAATAGAACGGCCCCATCGCGCTCTGCGCCGCGCCGCAGGCCGAGTTCGTCCGGCCCGCGAACATGACAAGCTTCGGCGCGCGGTAGGTCTGGCCATCCTTGGCAAAGATGTCCTTCCACTCCACCTCGGTGCTGCCGAGCACGCGGGCGACAAACTTTCCGGCCTCATCTGTAACCGGGCCGGTGCGGCGCGCCTCCGACGGCTGTGGCGCGCGTTGCTCGTAGCCGCCGCGATCGCCCATCACCACATTGGCGCCGTTGATCAGCATCCACGGATCGATGCCGAGCGCCCAGCCGACCAGGCCCAGCACCACCATGCCGCCGATGCCAAGGCCGCCGCCGCCGATCGGCAGACCGCCCATCCCGCCACCGCCGCCGAAGCCGCCGCCATCGTCGCCGCGACGATCTTCGACGTTGCTGCTTTCCGGCATGTCATCCAAGCGCATTGCGATTCTCCGTCGCCCAACCCGGCAATTGTTGCCGGGCGTTACGTGTAAGTCCACTCACGGAATACGGCACACGCCGCCAGCCCTCACAATTCGATCCAAAACGATATGGTTCCGCGATGTTTTGAAGGGAAGACCCTGTTGGCGCGTTAAGTCGATTTTTACCGTGAGCGGGCATTCTCCTGGTCGTCGGTTTGTAGGTCCCGCGTCGCCGGCTGCGTCGCCCAGAGTCAGAGTTCTGAGTCATGGTAGTGTCGCGTCGCGGGGCGCCCTCAAGGGCGCCCCGCGTTAGTTTTGAACCTCCGCGTGCAGCGCCGCAATCGGCGCGCATCATCGTTGGCGACTGCGTCGCCGAGATGGCGAAGCTCCCGGCCGACAGCGTCGATCTGGTTTTCGCCGATCCGCCCTACAACCTCCAGCTTCAGCGCGATCTCAAGCGCCCCGACGACTCCAAGGTCGACGCCGTCGACGACGACTGGGACCAGTTCGCAAGCTTTGAGGCCTACGACGAATTCACCCGCAACTGGCTCGGCGCCTGCAAACGCGTGTTGAAGCCATCGGGCACCCTGTGGGTGATCGGCTCGTACCATAACATTTTCCGCGTCGGCACGATCCTGCAGGATCTCGGCTATTGGATCCTCAACGACGTGGTGTGGCGCAAATCCAATCCGATGCCGAACTTCCGCGGCCGGCGCTTCACCAACGCGCATGAGACGATGATCTGGGCGACCCGCGACCAGGGCGGCCGCTACACCTTCAACTACGAGGCGTTGAAAGCCGGCAACGAGGACATCCAGGTCCGCTCCGACTGGACGTTGCCGCTCTGCACCGGCGACGAGCGGCTCAAGGGCCTCGACGGCAAGAAGCTGCATCCGACCCAGAAGCCCGAGGCGCTGCTCGCCCGCGTGATTCTGTCGAGTTCGCGCCCGGACGATCTGGTGCTCGATCCGTTCAACGGCACCGGCACCACCGGCGCGGTCGCAAGGCATCTGGGCCGCCGCTATATCGGCATCGAGCGCGACCCTAACTATGCCAAGGCCGCCGAACAACGGATCGCCGCGGTCGAGCCGCTGGAAGCGCCGTCGCTCGCGCCGTTCATGACCGCGCGCGAAGCGCCTCGCGTGGCATTCGCCTCGCTGATCGAGCGGGGACTGATTTCCGCCGGCGCCAAGCTTGTCGATTCCAAGAAGCGGCACAAAGCGCTGGTGCGCGCCGACGGCGCAGTGGCGTTCGGCGACCAGGTCGGCTCGATCCATAAGATCGGCGCGCTGGCGCAAGGGCTTGACGCCTGCAACGGCTGGACCTTCTGGCATCTCGACACGCCGAAGGGGCTCATCTGCATCGACGACCTGCGCGGCAAGATCCGCGCGGAGATGGCGCAAGCTTAGGGCCTGATCTCGCAGAGCAGCCGATACATGCCGGCGCTGGCCGCCGGAAATTTCCGCGACAGCGCGCCCGCGATCTTCTCCGCCTCGGTCACACGCAGCGTCTCGATGTAGAGGCACGCTTCGATCTTGCGGTCGCCGCCGCGCAGCCGCTCCTCCTCGGACACCGGAAACTCGGCGGCGCTGGCCGCCGACCAGATTTCCGCGCATGCCACGGCTTTGTCCTTCGCGAGTTCCTCGGCTGCGCTCCTGAGCGCGTTCGGGTCGGTCCGCTCCATGAATCGCAAGGCGACCGCCGCCGCGCCCCGCATCGTGCCGAGACGAAGCGTCCGGTGGCAAACGGTGCGGATCATGTCCTTGAAAATCTCCGACATGACGGTCTGCGTCATCGGCGTCGGATTGTTGAGACGCTCGATATAGGCGGGCGATTTCAGCACCTCGGCCGATTGCGTCACGTAGAGATTGAAATATCGCGGCTGCCCCGACACCGCCTCGTAGCGCCGTCCAAGCAGGAAGCCCGGCACCGCGATCCGCTCCGCGAGGTGCTCGTGCTGAAACCACTCCTCGAACTCGGCCTCGCGGCCGGGTGCCGCGTTGTTGAAGATCGCCAGGATGCCGGGCGTTTCGGTCATCGCCCCGCCCTCAGCCACCGATCGCCCCCTGCGTGTTGACGTAGAGGGCGTAGATCGAATGGCAGCCCGCCATGAACAGGCGATTTCGCTTCGGACCGCCGAAGCATACGTTAGCGGCGCGCTCCGGTAGACTGATGTGGCCGATGGGCGCGCCCTGCGGGTTGAAGATACGCACGCCGTCCAGTTCGGCGGTGCCCATGCCCCAGCCGCACCAAAGGTTGCCGTCCACATCGACGCGGAAGCCGTCCGGCGTTTCCTCCTTGGCGCAGACCACGAGTTTGCGGCCATTGGTGAGCCTGGTCCCATCAATCACGTCGAACGCGAAGATGGCGCGCGCGGTGGGCTCGCTCTCGATAACATAGAGCAGCTTCTCGTCGGGCGAGAACGCGAGCCCGTTCGGCCGCTTCACCGCGTCGGTCACCATCGCCGCCTGCCCGGTCTTGCCGTCAATGCGATAGATGCGCTGCGGCAACTCCTGTTCGCCGACTTCGCCGTTCCAGTTCCCGGTCAGACCCGCATTCATGTCGGTGAACCAGATCGAGTCGTCCGATTTCACCACGATGTCGTTCGGCGAGTTCAGGCGTTTGCCCTCGAATCGGTCCATCAGCACGGTGATGCGCCCGTCGTACTCGGTCCGCGTCACGCGCCGGCCATGCTCGGCGGTGACGAGACGGCCCTGGCGGTCGCGGGTGTTTCCGTTGGCGTAGTTCGAGGGCTTGCGATAGACGCTGGTCGCGCCGGTCTCCTCGTCCCACAGCATGATGCGGTTGTTCGGGATGTCGCTCCACAAAAGACACCGCGCGTCGCCGAAATAGACCGGCCCCTCCGCCCACGAATAGCCCTGGGACAGCCGCTCGACGCTGGCGAGCGGCACCCGGCATTTCTCGAAGCTCGGATCGAGCAGTTTCACGGCCGGGTCGGGCACCCGTTCGTTCAGCACCACCGGCGGGGTCGCGGTCGGATACATAGGCTCTCCCTTGCGTTCGGGCAGAGCATAGCAGGGCTGCCGGCCACGGAAGCCCCTCAACCCGACGCCGCCCCATGCTATAGTGGGCCATCACATCCTTTTGGGATCACCGACATGAACGCCATGCAGCAGACCTTCGACCGCGCCGCCGAGGACCTCGGCAACTCCATCCATCTCGAGCACGTCAACGTCTCGATCCCCGACCAGCGCATCGCCTCGCTGTTCTACGGCGCGGGCCTCGGCCTCACCCGCGACCCGTATCTGATGGTGATGGACGACAACATGTGGATGAACGTTGGCCGCAGCCAGTTCCACCTGCCCGCCGGCAAGCCGCAGGTGTTGCGCGGCCGCACCGGCGTCGTCATCGAAGGCCGCGAGGATTTGCTCAAGCGGCTCGCCACGGTGAAGCCCAAGCTCGCCGACACCAAATTCGATTTCAGCGAGCACAACGACTACGTCCAGGCGACCTGCCCGTGGGGCAACACCATCCGCCTGCACGAGCCGGACGCGGCGCGCTTTGGGCGCATCAATCTCGGCATTCCCTATGTGGAATTCGATGTGCCGGTCGGCACCGCTCCTGGCATCGCCAAGTTCTACCGGGAGATGATCGATGTTCCGACACAGGTGGTGAACGGCGACGGCACCACCGCCAAGGTCAGCGTCGGCAAGAACCAGCATCTGCTGTTCCGCGAAACCGACAAGCCGCTACCGGAGTACGACGAGCACCATGTGCAAATCTACGTGGTCAACTTCTCCGGCCCGCACCAGCGGCTCGGCGCCCGCGGCCTCGTCAACCGCGAGGACCATCAGTTCCAGTACCGCTTCCGCGACATCACCGATCTCGACACCGGCAAGCACCTGTTCACCATCGAGCACGAGGTCCGCTGCCTGACACATCCGATGTACATGCGGCCGCTGATCAACCGAAATCCGGTGCAGACCGCGCGTAATTATTCAAACGGCTACGACCAGACCTCCTGGGCGATGGAGCCGCAGCACTTCGACGACCAGCGCGAGCGGATGCGCATGCAGCAGATGGCTGCGAAGGCGAACTGAGCCAGCAACGGCGTCGTTACAGCACACACCCCCGGGCTTGCCCCGGGGGTCTTTCTATCGGCGACAAGGGGAACGCTATGATCGACTGCTACACCTGGACCACGGACAACGGCTACAAGCCGCGCATGATGCTCGAGGAAACCGGGCTCCCGCACAAAATCATTCCGGTCAACATCCGCGAAAATGCGCAGATGTCGCCGGAGTTCCTGAAGATCAGTCCGGGCCACAAGATACCGGCCATCGTTGATCATGACGGACCGGGCGGCGCTGTCGTTTCGCTCTGCGAATCCGGCGCGATCCTCAAATATCTCGGCGAGAAGTCGGGGAAGTTCTATCCGGCCGATGCCGCCGCCCGCTCCAAGGTCGATCAGTGGCTGTTCTACGGCTCCGCGACCTTCACGACGCTGGCCCAGCAGTTCGGCCATTGGGTGGTGCGCAATCCGGAGAAGGTGCCGCCCGCGATGAAGCACTACGACGCCGTGTTGCGCGACATGCTCAGCACGCTCGACCGGCACTTGGGCGAGAACGAATACGTTGCCGGCGCCTATTCGATCGCCGACATGACCATGTATCCCGACGTGCATCTTCACGGCGTGAAGGACATCGGCCTGAGCGACTATTCCAACCTCAAGCGCTGGCACGATGCCATCGAGGCGCGCCCGGCCATCCAGCGCGCCTGGGGGCCGTTCCCCGCCTGAAGGATCGCCACCCCGCTCCTGTGCAGCGGCTACCGCGCCGCGGTCACCTGAATCTCGATCATCTTCGCCGGTGATTGCAGCCGCGCCTCGATGCAGGCGCGCGCCGGAGTCTGTCCCGGCACCACCCAGGCGTCCCACACCTTGTTGAACTCATCGACCACGCGGATGTCCTGGAGCCAGATCACCGCCTGCAGCAGCTTCGACTTGTCGGTGCCGCCCTGCTGCAGAAGCGCGTCGATCTTGGCCAGGATTTCCTTGGTCTGCTCGGCCACGCTCTGGCCCGCCATCTGGTCGGCGGTCAGGCCGGCCAGATAGACCGTGTCGTTGTGCACCACCACGCGCGACATGCGCGGGCCGTTCTCGAAGCGTTGGATGGCCATGACGTTCTCCTGGGTTTGTCGGGCGCCTGGCGTTGACGTTGCGGCGCCTCTGGCACGCGGTAGGATGGTTATCCGGAGCATACGGGACGAATGGCGCAGAAAATTCAAGGGGATACCGTGGGCAGAATGATGGGCGTGCTGATTGCCGCGGCCGGCCTTGTGCTCGCCGGCCAGGGTTCATTGCGCGCCGAATATCCCGAGCGGCCGATCCGCCTGGTGCTGCCGTTTCCGGCCGGCGGCGCGGTGGATATCGTCGGGCGCATGTTCGCCGGCAAAATGTCCGATGAACTCGGCAAGCCGATCGTCATCGAGAACAAGGCCGGCGCCGGCGGCATCATCGCGACCGACGCGGTGGCCAAGGCGCCGCCCGATGGATACACGCTGCTGCTGACCACGCCCAACCACACGATCATCGCGGCGCTGCTGCCATCGTTGCCCTACGACCCGGAAAAGGATCTCGCTCCGGTCTCGGTCCTCGCCGAGGTGCCGGAGGTGCTGGTCGCCAGCTCCGGCGCGCCGTTCACAACGTTCGGCGAGTTCGTCGAATACGCCAAAAAGAATCCCGGCACTCTCAACTACGCCTCGGCCGGCACCGGCACGCTCCCGCACGTCAGCATGGAGCTGCTGCTGCGGCGGGTCGGCGTCCAGGTCGAGCACATTCCGTATCGCGGCGCGGCGCCGGCCATGACCGATCTTCTGGCCGGCGTGGTGCAGCTCAAGATGGACACCTTCGCGACCTCGAGCCCGCAGGTCGCCAACGGCCGGCTCCTGATGCTCGGTATCGCCGGCCGCCACCGCTCCAAGCTGATGCCCGACACGCCGACCATCTCCGAGCTCGGCCTGCCCGGCTACGAGGGCATCCTCTGGATCGCGATCATGGCGCCGGCCGGCACGCCAAAGGCCGTCATCGACAAGCTGGCCGCCGCCAGCGCCAAGGCGGCGCGCGCGCCCGACATCGTGACGTTCCTGCAGCGCGACGGGGTCGAGCCGATCGGCGGCACGCCGGAGGAACTTGGCCAGCTCATCGCGCGCGAATTACCGCAGTGGCGCGACCTCGCCAAAGCAGCCAATATCAAACTGCAATAATTTCCATGTAGAATCATTCTGGAAGGACACTCCCGCTTATGCCGAAGCTGACCGCGGGGCCCGATCCCGAGCCGAAAAAGCCGAAGCTGAAGGCGCCGCCCGGCGCCTGCGACGCCCACATCCACCTGTTCGGGCCGGCGGCGAAATATCCGTTCGCGCCGGACAGCCCCTACATCGCCCACGACGCGCTGCCGTCCACCTTCTTCGGCGTGCAGGACAAGCTCGGGCTCTCCACCGCGGTGATCGTCAGTCCCGGCGGCTATGGCCGCAACTACTCGCTGCTCGCCGACGTGCTGGCGAAACATCCGGATCGGTTCCGCGGCATCGCGCTGTTGCGCGACGATACGCCGTCGTCGGAGATCGGGAGGCTGACCAAGCTCGGCGTCCGCGGCATGCGCATGATGAGCCACGCGCGCGGCCAGCATGTGCCGAACTACTCCAGGGAAATCGCCGCCCGCGTGCATGCCCACGGCTGGCATATCCAGTTCTACGCGCACGGCACCGACATCATCGACTATGCCGACAAGCTGCTGGAGTTGCCGAACCCGATCGTGCTCGACCATTTCGCCAGCATCCCGGCGGCCGGCGGCGTCGATCAGCCCGCCGTCAAGGCGGTGCTGAAGATGCTCGACCCCTACCCGTCGGTGACGCCGCTCGCGCATGTGTTCGTCAAGCACGCGCCGGAGCGAATAGTGTGGGGCTCCGACTGGCCGCACGTCAATCTCGACGGCGTCACCATGCCGAACGACGGCGACCTGCTCGATCTGATGCTGGACTGGGTGCCGGACGCAGCCGTTCGCAACCGCATCCTGACGCAGAATCCGAAGGCGCTGTACGGGTTCTAGCCGCGCTTCCGCTCCGGCCTCGCCGCCAGCCCCGCGTGCGCGACAACCTTGCGCATCACGTTGGGCAACGCCTCGCCGTGCAGGTCGGCCAGCGAAACCCAGCGCATGCCGGCGGGCGCTTTGGTCTTGGCCGGCACGCTCGCGGCATAGACGGTCTGCTGCAATGGGAAATGCGTGAAGCCGTGCTCGACCACACCCGCGAGCTTCCGCCATTTCGCCTTCAGCGGCGCCTGCGCCAGTGCGTTTTCCAACTCGTGCGCCCAGGCCGTCGATGGCACCTCGGTCATGCCGCCAAGCAGCCCCTTTTCCGGCCGCGAGCGAACCAGCACATGACCGTCGGCGCGCGTCACCACGAACGACGCGCCGTAGCGCATCCGACCCTCGACCTTCGGTGCTTTGCGCGGAAACGTCTCGGCGTCGCCGCGCGCCCGCGCGCTGCACACCGCGATCCACGGACAAATGCCGCACGCCGGACTCTTCGGCGAGCAGATGGTGGCGCCGAGGTCCATCATGGCCTGGGTGAAATCGCCGGCGCGTTGTTGCGGCACCAGCGTCTCGGCGTGCGCGCGAATCTCCAGTTTCGCCGCCGGCAATTGCGTCTCGACCGCGAACAGCCGCGCGATCACCCGCTCGATGTTGCCGTCGATCGCAACCGCCCGGCGGCCAAACGCGATCGCAGCGATCGCCGCCGCCGTGTAGGCGCCGATGCCGGGCAGCGCGCGCAAACCCTCTTCATCGTCGGGAAAGCGTCCGCCATGTTCGCCGGCCACCGCCTTCGCGCAGGCGTGCAGGTTGCGGGCGCGGGCGTAATAGCCGAGCCCGGCCCACGCCTTCAGCACATCGTCGAGCGGCGCCGCCGCCAGCCGTCCCACATCCGGCCAGCGCGCCAGGAACTTCGCGTAATAAGGCCCGACCGCCTTCACGGTGGTCTGCTGCAGCATGATCTCCGACAGCCAGATATGATAAGGGTCGGCTGCCTCGCCCGGCGCGGAGCGCCACGGCAGGTGGCGGCGATGCCGGTCATACCAGACGAGCAGCGCCTCGGGATCGGGGGCCACACCCGGCGCCGCGCGCGACTTCTTCCGGACCGCCGCACCTGCTACGCTCATTCTTCCGCTTTGACAGAGCCCAGCGCCGTGAACAAGTACCGCCCCGTCCGCAAGCTCGCCGAACTCACATCGGAGTTCATGGCGGACGCGTTCAAGAAGCAGGGCTTCGCCGCGACGGAACTCGTTACCCGCTGGAAGGACATCGCCGGCCCCGAGATCGCCGCGCACACCGAGCCGGTCAAGCTGCAATGGCCCCGCGAGGTCAACGGCGAACCGGCCGAGCCCGCCACCCTGGTGCTGCGCGTCGAAGGGCCGGTGGCCATCGAAATTCAGCATCAGTCCGCGATCATCCTGGAGCGTATCAACCGCTTTTTCGGCTGGCAGGCGGTCGGCCGCATCGTGCTGCGCCAGGCGCCGCTGACGCGGCCCAAGGCCAGGGCCGTCCCGCCGAAGCTCGACGCCGCCGAGGTGGCGCGGGTGGAAGCCACGCTCACCGCCGTGGCCGACGACGGACTGCGGGCGGCGCTCGGGCGCCTCGGCGCCGCCGTCAAACGGCGTTAAATCGGCTGCGCGACCGTTTACCGGATCAACCGAACGTGACCGGGCGGCTGCCACCGGACTTGGCGAACCGGCCCGCCAATGCCACATTGCGGGCCAACACTGTGACGAACCCTCACGGAGCTTTCAGGTGATCACACGTCGTAACTTGCTGCTGGGCGCCAGTGTCTTGGCGATCGTTGCCGCCGCTGGCGGAAACATGCTGGACGCGCAACCGGCCGCCGCGCAGACCGTCGCCGCCGCGGACCTGCTGGTACCGCCCTCGCTCGGCGACCGCATTCTCGGCAAGGACGACGCTCCGGTCACCATCGTCGAATACGCCTCGATGACCTGCCCGCATTGCGCGGCGTTCCACGAAACCGCCTATCCGGAACTGAAGAAGCGCTACATCGAGACCGGCAAGGTGCGATTCATCTTCCGCGAGTTCCCGCTCGATCCGCTCGCCGCCGGCGCCTCGATGCTGGCGCGCTGCGCCGACAAGGATAAGTTCTACCCGCTGATCGAGACCCTGTTTCAGCAGCAGCGCCAGTGGGCGGTGGAGAAGCCGATCCCGAAGCTGCTCGCACTCGCCAAGCAGGCCGGAATGAGCGAGCAGACCTTCAACGCGTGCCTGTCCGATCAAAAGATGCTCGACGCCATGCAGGAGGAGCAGAAGCGCGCCACCGACAAGTTCGGCGTGAATTCAACGCCGACGGTGTTCATCAACGGCAAGAAGGTCGTCGGCGGCACTTCGATCGAAGAACTGGCCAAGATCATCGATCCGCTGCTGACCAAGAGCTGATCCGCTTAATCAAACGGCTATATCATTCCGACTTGATCCCGGCGGCCTTCACGACCTCCGGCCAGCGCTTCAACTCGCTCTTGATGAAGTTGTCGAACTGCTGCGCCGAGCCGCCGACGATGTCGGCGGCTTGGGCTTCAGAAATCGCCGAGCGCACCGACGGCACCTGCAGCACCTGATTGAACACGGCGTTGATCCGCGTCACCAGCGCGGGGTCCATACCCGCGGGCCCGGCAATGCCGTGCCAGACGGCGACGTCGAAGCCCGGGATGGTCTTGCCGACCGACGGCGTGTCGGGCAATTGCGGCATCGGCCGCATCGATACCCCCGCGAGCGGGCGCACGCGGCCTTCGCGGATCTGGCCGAGCGCCGTCGAGACGGTGATGACCGCGGTGTCGGCCTCATTCTTCAAAAGCGCCGTCAGCATCTCCGAACCGGAGCGATAGACCACGTTGACCTGGTCGATGCCCGCCTGGCTGTTTAGATAAGCCATGAACAGATGCGTCCAGTTGCCCAGGCCGGCCGAGGCATAATTGAACTTGCCCGGCTGCTGTTTCGCGGCGGCGATGAACTCGGCCAGCGTTGTATAGGGCAGCGTCGGGCGGATCATCACCACCGCCGGGAGGTTCGCCGCGTGAATGATCGGCGTGAACGCTGTGTGCGGATCGTATGGCAGCTTGGCGCCGAGCGTGTGCGACACCGCGTTGGGGCCGACCTCGGCGAGGAACAGCGTGTAGCCATCCGGCTTCTCACGCGCGACAGCGGCCGCCGCGATGGTTCCGCCGGCGCCAGGACGGTTCTCGACAATCAGCGGCTGTCCGTTGGCGAATTGCGCGAAGCCTTGTGACAGGTTGCGTGACAGCGTGTCGGCTGCGCCGCCCGCTCCAACCGTCACCAGCAGCCTGACCGGACGGTCCGGCCATTGCGATGCCGGCTGTGCAAAAGCTGGCGCGGCTGCGAAAACTGCGAGCACGACGCAGGCGATAGCGTGGCGCGCCGCATGGCTGGCGTTTGGCATGGCAATTCCCCCCGGTCGTTGGCGTTATTGTGACCTTGGTAACGGGCGGCGGGCGCAGGCACAACCACCGCGCGCCGCGGCCGGGTGAAGCAACGCGGCGAATCCCATATAAGGCGGATGGTCGCTCTTGTCGGCGTTACCTTCTGGTTCCGCGGCCGCCCGAACGGAGCGCGGACTCACAATCCAAATTTTGCCGTATTACATTAATTCTCACAGGTTTTTTCCGTCGTCGAAACGACACAGGCGGGGATAAGTGCGGCTTAGGGTTTGAAGTCCGAAGCCGGCCTATTCCATTCTCCGCGACGACGGGCCCCGCCTCCGAGGCGGTGACCGCGGGCGCAATGAAGCCCGAGTTTATGTGCTTTCCGGCCATCCTGGGCCGTAACCTGGAACTGAAATTGAAATGAAACTCACGCGCCTGCGCTTGATCGGTTTCAAGTCCTTCGTCGAGCCGACAGACTTTCTGATCGAGCCGGGCCTGACCGGCGTGGTCGGACCGAACGGCTGCGGCAAGTCGAACCTCGTCGAAGCGCTGCGCTGGGTGATGGGCGAGACGTCGCACAAGTCGATGCGCGCCGCCGAGATGGACGACGTGATTTTCGCCGGCAACAACAACCGGCCGCCGCGCAACACCGCCGAAGTCGCGATCCAGATCGACAACTCCAAGCACGAGGCGCCGACCCAGTTCAACGAACACGACACGCTCGATGTCTCGCGCCGGATCGAGCGCGAAAAGGGCTCGCTCTACCGCATCAACGGACGCGACGTGCGTGCGCGCGACGTGATGACGCTGTTCGCCGACGCTTCGACCGGCTCGCGCTCGCCCGCCCTGGTTCATCAGGGCCGCATCGGCGAGATCATCCAGGCCAAGCCGGAGCAGCGCCGCCGCGTCCTCGAAGAGGCCGCCGGCATTTCCGGCCTGCACGCGCGCCGCCACGAGGCCGAACTGCGCCTGCGCGCCGCCGAGTCCAATCTCGTCCGCGTCGAAGACGTGGTGAAGCAGCTCGCCGGCCAGATCGACGCGCTCAAGCGCCAGGCCCGCCAGGCGATCCGCTACCGCGCCGTTTCGACTGAACTCCGCAAGGTTGAGGCCACGCTGTATTACCTGCGCTGGCTCGGCGCCAACGCCGAAGTCAAAGACAGCGAGCAGGCCAACGACCTCAGCGTCCGCGCCGTCGCCGAAGCGACCATCGGGCAGAGCGGAGCGGGCCAGGCCCGCGAGATCGCCGCGGAAGCGGTGCCGCCGCTGCGCGAGGCCGAGGCGCGCGCCGCCGCGGCGTTGCAACGGCTGGTGATCGCCCGCGACACCCTCGACGCCGAAGAGACCCGCGCGCGCGAACGCCTCGCCGAACTCGATCGCCGCCTTGCGCAGTTCGAAGCGGACGTCGCGCGCGAGCGCGCGCTGGTCGCCGACGCCGAGGCCGCGCTAACTCAGCTTTCGCAGGAAGAAGAGACCCTTCGCAACGAGTTGCGAGTGAGCGCCGAACGCCGCTCCGGCGTCGATGCCCGGGCCGCCGAGGCCGATAGCGTGGTCGGCGCCGCGGAAAAGACCTTTGGCGAACTGACCGGCGCCCTCGCTGAGCTGACGGCGCGGCGCAACCAACTCACCGCGACGGCGCGCGAACAGTCCCAGCGCGTGACGCGGCTGAACGGCGAGGTCGCCAACATCGAAGCCGGGCTCGCCTCGGTATCCGAGAGCCGGCCCGATGTCGCCGCGCTGGCAGCCGCGGTTGAAAGCGCACAAACCGCCGTCACCCTGGGCGAGCAGGCGTCCGGCGCCGCCGAAGCCGCGCACGTCGCCGCGCGCAAGTCACTCGACGCCTCGCGGATTCCGCTCGCCGATGCCGAGCGCGCCGTGCAACGCCTCGACACCGAAGGCAAGACCTTGATGAAGCTGCTCGCGGTCGAGACCGCGAGCATGTGGCCGCCGGTGATCGACAAGATCACCGTCGAAAAGGGCTACGAGATCGCGCTCGGCGCGGCGCTGGGCGACGACCTCGACGCGCCGGTCGATCAGCAGCACGCCATGCGCTGGATGGGCGCGGCGATCGACCCGGCCGATCCGGCGCTGCCGGACGGCGCCAAGGCGCTGGCCCAGTTCGTCCAGGCCCCGCCGGAACTGGCGCGCCGCCTCGCCCAGATCGGCGTGATCGACAACACCGATGGCGCACGGCTCGCGAGCCTGCTCAAGCCGGGCCAACGGCTTGTCTCGCGCGATGGCGACCTCTGGCGTTGGGATGGCTTTGCCGCCGACGCGCATGCCCCCACCGGCGCGGCGCGGCGTCTCGCCCAGCGCAGTCGCCTCGCCGACATCGACGGTGAGCTGACCGTCGCGCGCGTCACCGTCGAAGAGAAGCGCCGCCTGGCCGAAGCCGCTCAGTCCGAACTGACCGCGGCTGGCGCCGCCGAGGCTGCCGCCCGCGAACAGTGGCGAAAGGCCCAGCGCGAGGCCGATAGCGCCCGCGAGTTGCACGCCATGGCGGAACGCGAGATGGCGCGCAACACCGCGCGCATCTCCGCCCTCACCGAGGCCAAGACCCGGCTCAGCACTGGCCGCGACGAAGCCCAGGCCGCCCTCAGCGTCGCCGAAGGCGGACTGGCCGAACTGCCGCCGTCGGCCGATCTGGAGGGCCAGCTTGCCGCCATCCGCACCGAGATCGAAACCCGCCGCGCACAGCTTGCCGAGGTCCGCGCCGAGGCGCAGGCGCTTGCTCGCGAGGCCGAGCAGGCCGACCGCCGCCTCAACGCCATCGGCTCGGAGCGGCAGGCGTGGACCGACCGGCGTGAACGCGCCATCGCCCAGATCGCCACCCTCGACACCCGCGGCGCCGAGGCCCGCGAGGAGCGCGCGTCGCTGGCAGACGCGCCGGCGATCTTCGAGGAGAAGCGCCGCGTACTGATCGGCGAGGTTCAGGGCGCCGAGACCACCCGCGCCACCGCCGCCGACCAGTTGGCGCAGGCCGAAAGCGCGCTGGCCGCCACTGACCGCGCCGTGCGCGCGGCGCTGGAGGCGCTCGGCGCAGCCCGCGAGGAAGCCGCCCGCGCCGAGGAGCGGGTCGAGGGGGCCAAGCGCCGGCTCACCGACATCGCCCACGAGATCCATGAGATGCTCGAGTGCGAACCTGATGCTCTGGCCGAGGTTTCGGGGCTGCAGCAGGGCGAAACAATGCCGGACGTCACCGTCGTCGAGGCTGACCTGGAGCGTCTGCGCCGCGACCGCGAGCGGCTCGGCGCCGTCAATCTTCGCGCCGAGGAGGAACTCGGCGAGATCGAGACCCAGCACAACACCCTGACCGCCGAACGCGACGATCTGGTGGAGGCCATCGCCCGCCTCCGGCAGGGCATTGTCAGCCTGAACAAGGAAGCCCGCGAACGGCTGCTCACGTCGTTCGCCACCGTGAACACCCAGTTCCAGCGGTTGTTCACCGAGCTGTTCGGCGGCGGCACCGCCGAGCTGCAGTTGATCGAGAGCGACGATCCGCTGGAAGCCGGCCTCGAAATCTTCGCCCGCCCGCCGGGCAAGAAGCCCGCGACGCTCTCGCTGCTGTCCGGCGGCGAACAGGCGCTGACGGCGCTTGCTCTGATCTTCGCGGTGTTCCTCACCAATCCCGCGCCGATCTGCGTGCTGGACGAAGTGGACGCCCCGCTCGACGATCACAACGTGGAGCGGTTCTGCGATCTACTCGACGAAATGGGCCGTTCGACCGACACCCGCTTCGTCATCATCACCCACAATCCGATCACCATGGCGCGGATGAACCGGCTGTACGGCGTGACGATGGCCGAACGCGGCATTTCCCAGCTCGTCTCGGTCGATCTCGAGGCGGCGGTGAAAATCAGGGACTCGGCGGCCTGACCCGCCGCGACCGATCCGCGGCCCCCGTCAGAACAGGTGCCGAATCCGGCCGCTGATCTGATGGGCGGCGTAGTCGTGTTCGCCAACCTTGAAGTCGTAGTTCAAGGACAGCGTGCTGTCGGGCCCAAGCTTGCCGCTGATGCCTGCGCCGAATATGCCGAAGTCCCGGCCCGCGCCGACGGTCGTGGTATCGAATTGCCCTGGAAACGCGGAATCGACGAAGCCAGCGCGAAGGTTGCGCGCCGAATCGAGAAACTCGTGTTGCCAGGTGACCCGCCATTCGGGAACGAACACACCCCAGGCGGTCTGCAAATCATAGCGCGTTCGCACGCCCAGGCTGGTGCGGAATGAGTCCACCGAATCGGCCCCGACAACGAGAGCCGCGGCGCCCGTTTCCGTGAAACCGGACACTCGCACTTTCGTGTACTGGGCGCCCAGCGTCGGCGTCACCAGCCATTGGCCGTAGCGCGCATCGAATCCGACCGCGCCCTGGCCGGCAAATTGATCGCCGTCAGGCTTGCTGAGGTTGGGCGTACCCAAGACCATGCGACTATTGTCGTAGGTGTTGCGTCCGTAAAGGAAGGTGCCGTTGGTGAACCAGTTGCCTCGATAGTAGGTGCCGTAGGCGCCGGTCAGCCACGTATTGATCTTGCTGGTGCTGCCGAAATCATCGAGGTTGGCGCGGGTTCGGCTGAACCCGCCGAGTACGCCGAGCACCAAATCCGGCGTGATGTGCTGATCGATACCGAAGGTCACTCCGGTCGTGGTGAACCGGTTCGCCGGCGCATTGCCGACCGCATCCTGACGGCCGAAGGTGACGTTGCCGTACATGAATACGCTGGCGGGACGCTCAGGCTGCGCAGCCGGCACCGGCGCTTTGACGATTTTTCCGCCAGGGCTGGCAGCCATCGCCGCAAACGGCACCGGGGTCGCGACCGCCCCCGACACCGGCGCAAAGCCCGAGGCGGTGATCGGATCGCTTTGCAACGGTGGCGCAAATCCGGACGGCGGCAGGTTCCTCGACCTGTCACCCTCTGCCAGCATCGCAAGCGCATCGATCCCGCTGATATCGAATCCCATCGCGCCCGCGCGGACGTTGGACAGCCGTTGATCGAGCACCTGGTTTGTCTGAAATGCGGCGTTCACGGCCATGGTCGTGATGCTCTGGAATGAGGTCGGCGTCAGTTGCGCCAACGCCGCCGGCACATTGCTCGAACTGGCGATCTGATCGATGATCGTCTGCAGGCCGGCGCTGGCGGACTGGGTGTTCGAGCCATTGTCGAGGATCGCTGCGATGCTTCTCGTCGAACTGTCCGTGGCAAGAGATGAAAACGAGACTCCGTTGCCGGTCCCGCCAAACAGTTCGAAACTGGTGTACAGCGTGCCGCCGACGTTGACGGTCTGTCCTGCGAGCAACGCGGACTTCTTGGCGTCCGACAGGCCGACCTTGTTGTAGTTCAGCGTATCGGTTCCGGCGCCGCCGTTGACAAGGCCGACGATCTTCGACCCCGCCATGATATTCACGACGTCGTTGCCACCCTCCATGTTGATGGCGCGGCCGTTGTTGCCGATGATCGTGCCGAAGTTGGTAAGGTATCGACGCCCTCGCCCATCTGAATGGCGGAGCCATCGCCGCGGATGAAGCGCGCGGAGCCGGTTCCAGTAAAGGTCGCTCCATCCAGCGTGCCGACGGAATTTCCGTCAACGCTGCCGTTTTGCAGCAGCACGATGCCGGTCGGCTCCGGAATCGAGCCGTTGCCGGTGATCGTGCCGTGGTTGACGAGGGTGTCGTTGTCGCGGGCGTCGCCGAGTTTGTTCTCAAAGCGCACCGCAAATCCGTTCTGCCCTGTGATAGTGCCGAAGTTGGTGAGCGTGGTCGCGGCGACGCCGCTGCGCGACACGACGGAATCATTATTGACGACGATTGCGAAGGATAAGCCGGTGATGGACCCGGAGTTGATGATCGTGCCGCCGCCGATCGAGATGCCTTCGCTATTGTTAGCGCGGCCGTTGCTGTCGAAACCGGAGGCGCCCGTTCCCTCGATAATTCCGGCGTTGGTGATTGTTGCAGCGTTATCGACATCAATACCGTCGCCATCGCCATTGGCACTGACGCCGTTCCACGTACCAGTAATTCGGCCGAAATTGGTCACCGTGCCGATATTGTCCGAGCCGACGCCGGAGCCGTTGCGCCCCAAAATCACGCCGCCCGCGGCGTTTGTCACGGTGACGTTGCCCGTTGTGCCGATGTTGATGCCGTGACGGGAGCCCGAGATCGTGCCGCCGGTGAGGTTGTTGACCGTTGCGGTGAAGTTCTGAACGTTGACGGCGTCGGTGTTGTTGCCCGCGGTTGCGGCGTTGGAGATGATCAAGCCGGAATTGTTGAGGATGGCGTTGTTACCCGTGCGGACGGCGTCCGAGTCAGCCGAACTCATGACACCGGTGGCAAGGTTATTGATGGTGATACCGTTGACGACGCCGGTGACGATGTTGCCGAAATCGATGGCCTGACCGTTGCTTCCGCCGGTCCCCTGCGACTGGATCGTTCCGGCGTTATTGATCGTGATCGACCCCGCTGTGATGTCGATCTGCGATTGAATGGCGTCACCCGGTGTTTGAATAACCGCGCCGGCGTTGTTGTTGATGAGAATGTTTCTGGTGGTCCCGCCGCCCGTGTTGGTAAACCGGATGGCGCGCGACGCGCCGGCCGCTGTCGACTGGATGGTCCCGGAGTTGTTGACCGTAATAAGCGCGCTGCCGCCGGTGCCGGTGAGCGCAACCGCCGGATCGGCATTTGCGATAACCCGATCGCCGGCGTTGACCGTCAGCGTCCCGCCCGAGTTGACGGTCTGTTGCGTGGTGATATCAGCGGCGAGCGATGGCAGAGGAAGTGTCAGTGAAGACACCGACGCAATCAAAGTCAGCCGGCTCACGCCGCCCCACCAACGCAACATATTGCCCGCCCACAAGATTTGAACCCCGCCTTCGCAGTAAAGAGGGCGTGTGTAACGGGTAAATGACGCTGGTCTGGTGCAATGGCGCGTGCCGGCTCAATCGCGCGGCGAGCACGGAACCGGCATGGGTTCTTCCAGCCAGGCTTGGCTGGCGGTCCAGACGTGCTCGTCGCCGCAAAGCGGGCAGGAAAACCTCACCTCGACCCGAGGCAGCCGGCTGAAATCGCCCGGCTCGGTTTCAATCTGAGTGGAGACCGCGCGACCGGTGCGCGGGCAGCGGATCATCACCGGGCCCATAGAAATGCCCCCCATTCCCTTGAATTGAACCAGTAGGGGCCGGCGGTGGCTCAGTGGTGACCGGAACAAGGCACGCTCCCGCCGCCAGCGCCACTGTGGATAACTTTCTTTGCTTTTTACTCGAACCGGGCGGAACCGAATTCGATTGGGGGCGTTTGTTGCTCGATATCGCGGAAATCGCCGGGCGACAGCCCCCTCTCCCCCGAACGCCGTTCGGCGAATAGACCCCAGGCCCAGTGCCTGGGGTCTTTTTTTGCGGGTTCCGCGAACCTACGTGACCCTGGCCCTGACCAAGTGTCGCGCCCTACTCTGCCCTCGCGCTTCCCCTGACCCGCTAGGAGCCTTCTTTATGTCCACGACCGGCTGGATCGTCCTTGGAGTAATCGTCGTCCTCTTGCTGTGGATCATGATGATCTACAACCAGCTCGTGGCCATGCGGCAGCGGGTCGGCCAGTCGTTCGCAGACGTCGACGTGCAGCTCAAGCAGCGCCACGACCTCATTCCGAACCTGATCGAAACGGTGAAGGGCTACGCCGCCCACGAGCGTGGCACCCTCGAAGAGGTGGTCAAGCTGCGCAACACCGCGATGAACGCGCAGGGCCCGGCGCAGCAGGCCGCGGCCGAGAACATGCTGAGCGGTGCGCTCGGCAAGCTGTTCGCACTGTCGGAGGCCTATCCGGACCTGAAGGCCAACCAGAACTTCCAGCAGCTTCAGTCCGAACTGTCCGACATCGAGAACAAGATCGCGGCGGCGCGGCGGTTCTTCAACAATTCGGTGCAGGAGTACAACACCGGCATCCAGCAATTCCCGGCGGCGCCGTTCGCAGCGACCCTGGGCTTCAGTCAGCGCACCTTCTTCGACGTCGGCGAGGAGCGCGCCGTGGTCGAGAAGGCGCCGCAGGTGAAGTTCTAGCCCGGCGGCAACCGGCGGGAGCAGGCCATGGCTGCCGCTTACGGCCTCTACACCCACATCCAGTCGAACAAGCGGCGCTCGGTCGCGCTGCTGCTCGGCCTGTTCTTCCTGGTCTATCTCATGGTCTACGCCGGCGCCCTGCTGGCGGAAGCGCTGAGCCACGATGCGTCGGTCGACTGGCTGATGCGCAAGGCGCTGCTCGACCTGATCTGGGCCGCGCCGTTCGCCACGCTCGGCACGGCGATCTGGATCGTCATCGCCTACCTCTTCAACCAGTCGATGATCGACGCGGTCACCGGAAGCGCCGAGGTCACCCGGAAAGAACAACCGCGGCTCTACGGGCTCCTGGAGAATCTCTGCATTTCGCGCGGCATCACCATGCCGAAGCTCAAAATCTCCGACGACAGCGCGCTGAACGCCTTCGCCAGCGGGCTGAACGAAAAGCAGTATTCCATCACCGTGACCCAGGGACTGCTCGACCGCCTGGATGACCGCGAACTCGAAGCCGTGCTCGGCCATGAACTCACCCACATCCGTAACGGCGACGTGCGGATGCTGGTGATCGCCGTGATCATCGCCGGCGTCATCGGCTTTGTCGCCGAACTCATGTTCCGGATGCTGTTCCAGGGCGGACTGCGCTTCGGCGGCGGCCGCTCGTCCGGGGACAGCGACCGCGGCAAGGGCGGCGCCGGCATCGCCATTGTTATCGCCATCGCGCTGGTCGCGGTGGCCTGGCTGCTGTCGGTGGTGATCCGCTTCGCGCTGTCGCGAAAGCGCGAGTATCTCGCCGACGCGGGTTCGGTGGAACTGACCAAGGATCCGGACGCCATGATCCTGGCGCTCCGCAAGATCGAGGGCCGCGGCGAGTTGCAGGGCGCGACCTCCGCCGTGATGGAAATGTGCATCGACAATCCCCGCCAGGGCTTCGCCGATCTGTTCGCCACCCATCCGTCGATCGAAAGCCGCATCGCCGCGCTGATCCAGTTCGCCGGCGGCCACGATCCCGGCCCGCTCGATCTGCCCGGCGAAACCGCGCAGCCGGACGCGCCGGGGCAGCCGGACGAGCCGCCAGCGCCGGGACCGTGGGGCGCCGATACGCCGGCGCCCAAGCCCTTCCTGCCATCGTCGCCGCCGGTCTCGCTCGGCGATTCGAATCGGGCCGGCCCGCCCGGACCATGGAATCCGCCGCGCCAGGGTTGAACGCGCCACGCCCAACGCCCGGAGTTGCATCGCGATTATCCGGAGAAATGTCCCCCTATCCCGCGGCGGGCAACTGAAATGGTTTGCCCAACAGCCTTGTTTCCGGCCATTCTGGGTTGATACTGCGCCGATTCGGGCGCGGAGGGTGGGTATGGCAAAGCCAGCAGTGATCCTGGTCGGTGCGGACAAGGGCGGCGTCGGCAAGACGACCGTGTCGCGGGCCCTGCTCGACTATTTCATCGCCCACAACATCGCCACCCGCGCCTTCGACACCGAAAGCCCGAAGGGCACGCTGAAGCGCTTCCACCCCGACCTCACCGAGGTGGTGGACATGCACTCCACCGCCGACCAGATGAAGATATTCGACACCCTGTCCAGCACCGAAGCGCAGGTCACCGTGATCGACATCCGCGCCGGGCTGCTATCGACCACGCTGAGGTCGCTGCGCGACATCGGATTTCTCGACGCCGGCAAGAAGGCCCAGCTCACCTTCACCGTGTTTCACATCCTCGGGCCCTCGATCGCTTCGCTCAGCGAGATCGACGAGACCGCGTGCTTCATGGATGACGCCCACTACATTCTGGTGAAGAACTTCATCAACAACACCACGTTCTTCGAGTGGGACCCGGCGACCTACAACACCTACTTCAACAAGATCAAAGACGCCCACGACATCACCATCCCCAAGCTCAACGAGATGGCGTGCGAGCAGGTCGAACTGGCATCGGTGCCGTATGTATCGTTCGTCGCCAACAAGTCAGGCGACAGCACGCCGGCCAACTATTCGTTCGTGTTGCGCGGCTATGTCCGCCACTGGCTCGGCAACGTCTGGGCCGAGTTCGACCGCGTGAAGCTGATCGACATGATCGCGCCGGAGCTCCCGAAAAAGGGCGCCGCGCGTCAGGCCTGAGCACGATCCCGAAAAGCCGGAACGTTTTTCGGACACCATCATGCTCGAAAGATCATTAGCCCGATGCAACGCCGAACACCCGTGTTCATCGTCACCTCGTCACGGCCCCGCGTCGGCAAGACGCTGATCGCCCGTGCACTGACGGAATATTTCTGCGCCCAGAGCCGCCCGGTCGCAGCGTTCGACGTCAATCCGGACGAGTTCAAGCTGATCGACCATCTGCCGGCCTACACCGCCGCGGCCAGCATCAACGACACCCGCGGCGAGATGGCGCTGTTCGACCAGCTCGTTCTGGAGGACGAGGTGCCGAAGGTCGTCGACCTCAGCCATCTGATGTTCGACCGTTTCTTTTCGGTCATGCACCAGATCGAATTCGCCGCCGAGATGCGCCGCCGCGCCATCGCACCGATGGTGCTTTATCTCGCCGATCCCGATGAGCGGGCGCGGCAGGGCTACGCCATGCTGTTCGGGCGCTTCGACAATTTACCGCTGGTGCCGCTGTTCAACGCCTACCTGCCGCAGATCGACCGTTGCCGCGCGGCTTTCCCGCCGACGCGGCTGGGCGGCGGCCCGATCGACATTCCGGCGCTGACCCCAGTGATTCGCTCGGTGGTCGACCGGCGCAATTTCTCGTTCATCGCCTATGTTCAGAAGAGCAACGACCCGACCAGCGAGCTCTATCAATGGATGTGCCGCGTGTTCGTTTCGTTCCGTGAACTCGAAGTGCGGCTCATGCTCGGCAAGATCGAGCCGCCGCAATTGAAGCACTCGGCCTAGCGGGCGGTTTCGGGTTTCGTCCGCAGACGCTTCACGTCGATGTTGGATTCGATGCAGGCGATCCATTCCGTATGGCTCGGCGAATAGACATTCGGCCGGATGCAGAACGCCTTGTAGGCTGGTGGAATGTCCTTCCAGGCGGCGACGATGGCCGCCCTCGCCTCCTGCTCCGACTTCAAGCAGGATTCGAAGGCCCGCTCCGTGAATGACCTGTCGCCCATCATTTCCGCGCTGGTCGCCGCGCGGGCGCGGCAGCGTTTCTGAACGTCGATGTTCGGGACGTCATCCTTCGCCGCGGCGGCGAACACCGTGCA
>JAPLPD010000149.1:66735-108221 GCA_026400395.1 Alphaproteobacteria bacterium
AAGCAAGAGCGCCGCGGACACAGCGATGTTGGACTTGGACATGATCAATGCCCCTCGAATTTGATGAGCGTGCGCACCGGCACCCCAAGCTTCCTGATCTTGTCCGCGCCGCCCAGTTCCGGCAGGTCGATGACGAAGCAGGCGGCCAGCACCTCGGCGCCCTGCTGCTGGAGCAGCTTCACCGCGCCCTCGGCGGTCCCGCCGGTGGCGATCAGATCGTCAACCAGCACGACCTTGTCGCCCTTCGACACTGCGTCCTCGTGCATCTCCATCTCGTCGAGGCCGTACTCCAGCGAATAAGCGATGCTGACGCGCTTGTGCGGCAGCTTGCCCTTCTTGCGGATCGGGATGAACCCGGCCGACACTTGGTGCGCGACCGCTCCCCCGAGAATGAAGCCCCGCGCCTCCATGCCCGCGACCTTGTCGATTTTCGATCCGGCCCAGGGCTGCACCAGTTCGTCCACGGCGCGCCGGAACGCCCGCGCATCCCCGAGGAGGGTGGTGATGTCGCGGAACATGATCCCGGGCTTGGGATAGTCCGGGATGCTGCGGATCGTGGAACGCAGATCGAAGTCCTGCATGGGTGAGGTCATGGGCCTGCTTCGGATGATCTTGTTTCAGGCTGGCACTCTGGCGAACCACAGAACCGGACGCAACCGCCCACTATCCACCCCGAACGGCCGAGCAAATGCTCCCCGGCCCCGGACAAGAAAAAGGGCCCCGAAGGGCCCTTTTTCCAGCGGCGCTAATGCGCGTCCGCCCAAACTTTCTTCTTGGCGAAGTAGAGCAGGCCCGCCAGCACGAGCAGGAAGATCATCACCTGGAAGCCAATGCGCTTGCGGATTTCCATGTGCGGCTCGGCGGCCCACATCATGAATGCCGTGACGTCCTTGGCGTACTGATCGACCGTGGTCGGCGAGCCGTCGCTGTAATCGACACGCTTGTCGGAGAGCGGCGGCGGCATGGCGATCGCATGGCCGGGGAAGTAGTCGTTGTAGTACGACCCTTGCGGCAGCGCGAAGCCAGCGGGCGCCTTCTCTTTGTAGCCGACCATCAGCGCGTGAATGTAATCGACGCCGTGCTCCTGGAACTGGGTAAAGATATCGAAGATGAACCAGGGGAAGCCGCGCTCGTAGCCGCGCGCCTTGGCCAGCACCGAGAAGTCCGGCGGCACGCCATTGTATTGCGCGCGCGCGGCATTCTCGTTCTTCCAGGGGGTCGGGAAATAATCGGCGGGACGGCCATCCCGCTCGAACATCTCGCCCTGATCGTTGGGGCCGTCCTGCACCTTGTATTCGGCCGCGATCGCTTTGACCTGACCTTCGGAATAGCCAAGCGCCGTGAGATTGCGGAACGCCACGTACTTCATTCCGTGGCAGACCGCGCAGACTTCTTTGTAGACCTTGAACCCGCGCTGAAGCTGACCGCGGTCGTAATGACCGAACGGTCCGGAGAACGACCACTTCTGCCGCGGCGGCTGCGGCGTTTCGTGCGAACTCTCACCGGCGGCGAAGGCGGTGGCGGTCAGGCCGAGCAAAGAGCCGGCGAGAACGAGGGCGAGAACGGAGCGGGCCATCGGTCTGCCTCTAGCTCTTGGTTGCCGTTGGCGCCGCACTGGACACTCCGGACGACTTCAAAATCGCCTCGGAAATCGAGTTCGGCAACGGCTTGGTCTTCTCGACCCAGCCGAGAATCGGCAGAATGATGATGAAGTGCGCGAAATAGTAGATGGTCAGGATGCGCGCGGCGATGGTGTAGCCGCCCTCCGCTGGCTTCGATCCGAGCCAGCCGAGGCCGACCGTGACAAGGATGAAGATCCAAAAGAACTGGCGGAACAGCGGCCGGTAGTTGGCCGAACGGACCCGCGAGGTGTCGAGCCACGGCAGGAACGCCAGGATGCCGATCGACCCGAACAGCGCGATCACGCCCATCAGCTTGTCAGGGATCGCGCGCAGGATCGCGTAGAACGGCAGGTAGTACCATTCCGGAACAATGTGCTGCGGCGTCACCGCCGGGTTGGCCGGGATGTAGTTGTCGGCATGGCCGAGATAGTTTGGAACGTAGAACACAAACCAGGCGTACACGATGCAGAAGCACGCCATGAAGAAGCCGTCCTTGATGGTGGCATATGGCGTGAACGCGACCGTATCCTTGTCCGTCTTCGGCTCAACGCCGGTCGGGTTGTTCTGGCCGACCACGTGCAGCGCCCAGACGTGCAGCACCACGACGCCGACGATCACGAACGGCAGCAGATAGTGCAGCGAGAAGAAGCGCTGCAATGTCGGGTTGCCGACCGAATAGCCTCCCCACAGCCATGTCACCACCGATTCACCGACCAGCGGGATCGCCGAGAAGAAGTTGGTGATAACCGTCGCGCCCCAGAAGCTCATCTGGCCCCACGGCAGGGTGTAGCCGAGGAAGCCGGTCGCCATCATCAGCAGGTAGAGGATGACGCCGAGGATCCAGAGCACCTCGCGCGGCTCCTTGTAAGAGCCATAGTACATGCCGCGCGCCATGTGGATGTAGACCGCGACGAAGAACATCGAGGCGCCGTTGGAATGCAGGTAGCGCAACAGCCAGCCGTAGTTCACGTCGCGCATGATGTGCTCGACGGAATTGAACGCCATGTCGGCGTGCGGCGTGTAGTGCATCACCAGGATGATGCCGGTGACGATCTGCGCGCCGAGCAGAAACGTCAGGACGCCGCCGAAGGTCCACCAGTAATTGAGGTTACGCGGCGTCGGATACGCAACGAATGATGAATACATCAATCCTGCGATCGGCAGGCGGCGCTCCATCCACTTCATGAAAGCGCTTTGCGGCTGGTAGGTCGAATGTCCGCTCATTTTCCAACCTTAAACTTTGGCCGTGTCCTCTTCGCCGATCCGGATCTTCGAATCGGAGAGGAACTTGTAGGGGGGCAGCGGCAGATTCTTCGGCGCGGGGCCCTGCCGGATACGGCCCGACGTGTCGTACACCGAGCCATGACACGGGCAGAACCAACCCTCATAGGCGCCCTGATGCGCGAGCGGAATGCAGCCGAGATGGGTGCAGATGCCGACCAGCACCAGCCATTGATCCTTGCCGGGTTTCACGCGCTTGTCGTCGGCTTGCGGATCGGGGAGGCTCGCGAGGCTGACCTTGCGCGCCTCTTCGATCTCTTTCTTGGTGCGGTGGCTGATGAAAATCGGCTGGCCACGCCAGAACACCTTGATAACCTGCCCTTCGGCGATCGGGCCCAGATCGACCTCGACCGGAGCACCGGCGGCGATCGTCGAGGCATCCGGGTTCATCTGCGCGATCAGCGGGACCAGAGCCGCGGCGCCACCCACGGCGGCCACAGTGCCGGTTGCAATGTAGAGGAAATCGCGGCGGTTCGGCTCGACCGAAGATGCTGTCACAGTCCAAGTCCCTCGTTGGCCGTTCAGTCCACCCGCGCGGCTAACCTCGAACGCATTGCCTTGAACCCAGGCCAATGCACGGAGGCGGATGGGCTAGCCGCCTCTGGTCCTGGGGAAGGGCGAAAGACGGCAATCCGGCGGCGTTTATTGGCACCCTTATAATGCGAGCGCAAGCCCGCCAGGGCCGCAAAGACCCAGACTCGCACAATAGTCTCAGAAATCGTCGGCCGATCGAGCAAATCGAGCATTGACGGAGCTTCCCGGACGACCGAAACGACGCCATGCGCATTGCCCTCTACGAACCCGACATCCCACAGAACACCGGCACGATTCTCCGCCTCGCCGCCTGCCTCGGCGTCGAAGCCCATATCATCGAGCCGGCCGGCTTTCCGATCTCGGATCGCGCGTTTCGCCGTGCCGGTATGGACTACCTCGATCAGGTGTCGATCGTGCGTCACACCGGCTGGACCCGATTCGACGAATGGCGCCGGGCGGAGAACCTGCGGCTCGTCGTCTTCAGCACCCACGCCACGGTGTCCTACCTCGACCACCGCTATGGCGCGGCCGATATTCTGCTGTTCGGCCGCGAATCCTCCGGTTTCCCGGAGCCCGTGCATCAGGCTGCCGACGCTCGGCTTTTGATCCCCATGCGCAAGGGTTTGCGCTCGATCAATGTCGCCATGGCCGCCGCCATGGCATTGGGCGAGGCACTCAGGCAGACGAACGGCTTCGCACATGAATAAGATAGCTCCCATGACCGCCCCCCTGCCCGATTCCGCAACCCTGGACGCGCGCAAAGACCGCGCCCGCGGCTGGTTCGAACAACTCCGCGACGGCATCTGCGCGGCGTTCGAGGCGATCGAGGACGACTTGCCCGCCGGCGCGCCGCGGTCGGGCCAAGCCGCCGGCCGTTTCAAGCGCACCCCCTGGCAGCGGGTCGATCACGCGGACCAGCCGGGCGGCGGTGGCGTCATGGCGATGATGAGTGGCCGGGTGTTCGAAAAGGTCGGCGTGCACTGCTCGACGGTGCACGGCGAGTTCGCGCCGGAATTCCGCAAGGAAATCCCCGGCGCCGACGCCGATCCCCGCTTCTGGGCCTCGGGCGTTTCGCTGATCGCGCATCCGCACAATCCGCACGCGCCGACCGCGCACATGAACACCCGTTTCGTGGTGACGTCGAAGGCGTGGTTCGGCGGCGGCGGCGATCTGACGCCGATGCTCGACCGCCGGCGCATCCAGGACGATCCGGACAGCAGTGCCTTCCACGCCGCCATGAAGGCCGCATGCGACGCGCATCCCGCGGTCGCCCCTTACGAAAAATACAAGACGTGGTGCGACGAGTATTTTTATCTGAAGCACCGCAAGGAGATGCGCGGCATCGGCGGCATCTTCTACGACTACCTCGATGCCGATTGGGACGGCGCCTTCGCCTTCACCCAGGACGTCGGCCGTGCGTTTCAGAAAATCTATCCGGAGCTGGTGCGCGCCAATTTCGCCAAGCCCTGGACCGAGGCCGAGCGCGACGAGCAACTGGTGCGCCGTGGCCGCTATGTGGAGTTCAACCTGCTCTACGACCGCGGAACCATCTTCGGGCTGCGCACCGGCGGCAACGTCGATTCGATCCTGTCGTCGATGCCGCCCGTGGTGAAGTGGCCGTAGCGCTGCGGCGTCTTTTTAATTCAGCGGATCAGCACGCCGAGCACCATCACCGCGCCGCCGATCAGCACCACCGCGTCGAGAATCGCGGTGTGAACGTGAAGCGGCATCCGCGCCACCAAGGCCCTGGCGAGGAACGCGCCGGGAAACGCCACAACACCGATCAGCAACGCGAACGCGAACGTCTTGGCGGTGATGGCGCCGGCCGCGCCGAACACCACCAGCCGCGACGCGCTGATGAAAATCGACAGCACGGCGTCGGTTGCGATCACCGCCTGCCCGGCGAGTCCCGCGGCCATCAGCAGCGAAAGCAGAATGACGCCGGCGCCGACCGTGCCGCCGACCGCCGCGCCGTAGCCCATCGCGCCCAGCACCAGGCCGCGGTTGTGCAGCACGATCGCGCGACGGCGCAGAAAGTACCGCAGCGGCACCGTCAGCATCAGCATGCCGCCGATCACCAGTTGTGCGCCTTGGCCGGTCAGCATCGTGTAGCCGTAGGCGGTGACGAGGCACGGCGGAATCGCGGCGGCCATCACCAGCCAGACCTTTTGCCAGTCGACAAAGCGCAGGAAGGCCAGCGTGCGTCCGAAGTTGGTGAGCAGCCCGGCCAGCGCGATGATCGGCACCACCTGCTCGGCGCCGACCATCGGCACGAGAATGAGCGGCATCAGCGCGCCGGTTCCGTAGCCGGCGACGCCGCCCAGCACCGAGGCAAACAGCGCCACGCCCGCGACCAGCAGGAGTTGATAGATTGAAACGTCGGCAAAGGCTGTGGCGAACACTGCGCCGCAACCTAGTCTCGATTCTCCGATGCGAACAGGGCCGCCGCGGCTAGTCGGCGGTTGGCAGCCGGCGCACGGTGAACTCGATGCCGCCGTCCGGCAATTCGCGCCAGCTCTCGATCGCGGTCATGTAGGCCGCCTTCGGAAACCGCTGGAACATCTCGCGCGCCTTCTCGCGGGCCGCCTCGCGCGGCAGCGAGAACGTCTCGCGCCGATAGGAATCGCGGCGCGCCGACTTCAGTCGCGCACTGCTTCTTGCCATGCGATGGGCAAGGTCTTTGGGGCGGCTGTAACTCATACGCTGACGCTCCGGAGGCATCTTAAGACAAACGGGGCAGCACCGCGCGAGAATTTTGCATCGCCGGCCGGCGGCCGGCGCATTCTCATCACATTGACTGGCGGCACATAGCGAGTGACTGTCCGCTCAACGCGCCACAACATATAGGGAGGGCCCCGTGGGGTTTCGAGCCGCTTGTCTTGCCGTCGCCGTGGCCTTGGGCCTACAGGCCTCGCCGGCCACAGCCCAGACCTGGCCCAGCCGGACGATCACGCTGGTCGTCCCGTTCGCCGCCGGCGGCGGCACCGATGCGATCGGCCGCGTGATCGCCGAGAAGCTCGCCGCCCGCCTTGGGCAGCCTGTGGTTGTTGAGAACAAGGCCGGCGCCGCGAGCGCCATCGGCACCGCGTATGTCGGCAAGGCCGCGCCGGACGGCTACACGCTGCTGATGACGACCAACAGCGCGATGGTGATCCTGCCGCTGACCCAGCCCGCCGGATCGCTCAACTACGATAGCGCCGACTTCAGCATGATCGGCCTCACCGGCATCCTGCCGAACCTGCTGATCGTCAGTCCGAAAGTTCCGGTCAATTCCGTGAGCGAATTGATCGCCTATGCCAAGGCCCGTCCGGGACAACTGTCGTTCGCCTCGAGCGGCAACGGCACCATCACGCATCTGATCGGCGAGTTGTTCAAGGCCCGCACCGGCATCGACGTGGTGCATGTCCCCTATCGCACCGGCGTGCAATCCGCGCCCGACGTGATGGAGGGCCGCGTGCAGTACATCTTCGACAACATCATCTGGTCGCTGCCGATGATCCGCGCCGGACAATTGAAGGGCCTCGCAATCACATCGAGCCAGCGCTCGACACTCGCGCCCGATATCCCGACCGTCGCGGAATCCAGCGTGCCTGGCTTTGAAGGCATCACGTGGCTCGGTCTGGCGGCACCCGCCAAAACGCCCGAGCCGGTGATTGCGCGGCTCGCGGCCGAGTTGAAGGCCGTGCTCGCCGACAAGGAAACCATTGCCAAGCTCGCCGCGACCGGCGCGGAGCCGCCGGCCGTGCCCGGCCCCGCAGGCATGCGCGCGCTGCTCGACGACGACATCGCCCGCTGGAAGGGCATTCTCAGTGACGGAAAGATCAAGCTGCAATGAATTTTCATGAACTGTGCAAGACCGAACGCCCGCTGATCCTGCCGGGCGCATTCGACGCGCTGAGTGCCCGGCTGATCAAGCGTGCCGGCTTCAAGGCGTATTTCACCGGAGGCTTCCCGACCATCGGCGCGCGCTGGGGCTTGCCCGACATCGGTCTGGTCGCGCTTGGCGAGATTTCCGCGGCCGTCACCGACGTCATGTCGGCGAGCGACCTGCCGGTCATGGTCGATGGCGACAACGGCTATGGCGACGTGAAGAACGTCGTGCATGTGCTGCACACCTACGAACGGCTCGGCGTCTCGGCGATCATGTTCGAAGACCAGGTCGCACCCAAGCGCTGCGGCCACATCGCCGGCAAGGATGTGATCCCAGCCGCCGAGATGGCGTCGAAAATCCGCGCCGTCTCGCAAAGTAAGATGAGCAAGGACACCTTCATCCTCGCCCGCACCGACGCGCGGGACGTGCTTGGACTCGACGAAGCGTTCCGCCGCGCCGAACTTTATCTGAAGGCCGGCGCCGACGGCATCTTCATCGAGTCGCCGCACGATGTCGCCGAGTTGGAATTGATCGGCCGCAAGTTCGATGTACCGCAAATGGCCAACATGCTTGAGGGCGGCCGCACCCCGATCCTCACTCCGGCCGAACTCGCCGACATGGGTTTCGAGATCGCGATCTACGGCATCTCGCTGCTGATGCACTCGGTGCGGACGATGCAAGACCTGCTGGCCAAGCTGGCCCAGGGCGACTTGAGCTTCGTCGGCAAAGGCGTCGGCTTCGAGGAATACAAAACGATCGTCGGCTTCGAGGATTGGGCGGCGATCGAGAACCGCTACCTGAAACCGAAATCGTAGCCGTCACATCGGCCGTATCTCGGCCACCGAGGCATCGGCAATCGCGGCGAGGGCTTGCGGATCGGCCGGAAAATCCGCCGCGATCCAGGCCGTCTCGGCCTCGTGCAGGGCCGCGCCAAGCGCGGGCCCCGGCCGTACCCCCCGCTTGATGAAATCGGCGGCCTTGAGCGGAAACACCGGCGCCGCCCAGCGCTCCGACAAGCCGGCCAACGCACTCCACGCCCCATCGTGCGCGGTGGCGGGCGAGCGCGCCCAGGCAAGCAGCACGCGATCGGCGAAATGCTGCGAACCCAATCGGTAAAGCAATGCACGCGCGGCCTGCTCGTCGCCGGGTGAGATCCGCCACCATGCGTCGGCCATGACCTTCAGCCGCCCGTGTTCCGCGTTGGAAAGCCTGAGCCGCTGCCACAGCCGTTCGGCGTCCTCGGCGATACGAGCGCCGAGCGCGCCGAGCCGCTGCACCGCATCGGCCTGCACGCCGGCCGCGGCCTCGACCTTGGCCATGTTCTCGAACCCCGCGAGATCGGGAACGCCACCCAGCACCGGCACAAGCAAGCCTGACTGGGCCATGACCGCGAGCGCCGGCGCGGCGTGCGGCGCAAGCAGCAGCTTGAGCAGCTCCATCCGCACCCGTTCGCGCGACAATTGATCGAGACCGGCCCGAGCGGTGATGCATGCGGCGAGCCCCGCGGCATCGGGCAGCCCACGGCCGTAGGCGGCATGAAAGCGAAAGAAGCGCAGGATGCGCAGGTAATCCTCGGCGATGCGCTTGCCGGGATCGCCGATGAAGCGAACCTGCCGTGCTTGCAGATCGGCTATTCCGCCGACGTAATCGTGCACCACGCCGTCTTGGCCGGCGGACAGCGCGTTCATGGTGAAGTCTCGACGCTCGGCGTCAGCCTGCCAGTCCCGGCCGAAGCGCACGCTGGCGTGACGGCCGAACGTCTCGACATCGACGCGCAGCGTGGTCACCTCGAAAGGCCGGCTTTCGATCACCACGGTGATGGTGCCGTGCTCGAGACCGGTCGGGACCGGCTTGAAGCCCGCCGCGGTGGCGCGGCGCATCACTTCGTCCGGCAGCGCGGTGGTGGCCACGTCGAATTCGTGGATCGCCTCGCCGAGCAGCGCGTTCCGCACCGCGCCGCCGACCACGCGGGCCTCCTCGCCGTCGCGCGAGAGCACATCGAGCAGCCGCGCCAACGAGCCGTCCCGAAGCCAGGGCGCGTCCTTGAGCGAGACCGGCGGCTCGCTCACCGCACCTGTCCCGGACCGAATTGGCCGCGGTCGTCCACATGGGCGGGCTCATAGGTCGAACCCGGCGGCGAGCCGGCGAAATGCGACAGTACGATAAAGCTGCCGATCATCAGGATGAGAGCGCAGATGGCGAGCGTGGCGAGCGTTTTCGGCGGCCACGATTCCATCGTCATCAGCGCCGTCTTGGTCGCCAGAAGATAGAGCGCGTAGCCTACGAACGGAGCCACAAACAGCGCCAGCTCGGTGAAGATGGGTCGGATCATCCGGCGTAAATCCGTTCGTAAAGGTTGCGCAGAATACCCGCGGTGACGCCCCAGATGTAGCGATCGTTGAACGGCATGGCGTAGTACTGACGTTCAATGCCATTCCAGTCCCGCTTGAGCCGCTGGTGGTTGCCGGGCGCCATCAGAAATTCCAGTGGCACTTCGAAGACGTCGGCGACCTCGCCGGGATTCACGGTCAAGCGATAGTCCGGATCGACACGCGCGACCAGAGGCAGGATACGGAAGCCGGAAAACGTCAAATACAGATCGAGGTACCCGATCGGCTCGATGAACCTTTCGTCGAGCCCGATCTCCTCCTGCGCCTCGCGCAGCGCCGCGGCCTGCGGGCTTGCATCGGTTGGATCGATCTTGCCGCCGGGAAAGGCGACCTGGCCGGAATGGCTTTTCAATTCCGGGGTGCGCAAGGTGAGCAACACGGACGGCTCCGGCCGCGCGATCACCGGCACCAGCACGGCCGCCGGGCGCGTCGCTTTGACGCCGGCCTTCTCCCACAACTCCGGATCAAGATCGAGATTGCCGCGAATTCGCACCGGCGCGTCGAGGTCGGTCAGCGCCGGCGTCACCTCGCGGTTGAGCCGCGCCTTCGCGCGCACGAAGAACTCGTGCGGCGGCGCCTTGACCTCGTCGAGCGGAACGCCGGGCTGCATCAGGCGAATTCCTTTAAGCTGTCGGCGCGCGCCATCACAAAGAACTCGCCGCCCGACAGGATGCCGAACATCTGCTCGCCGCCGACTTCGCGCTCTTCGCCCATTTCCACCAGATCGTAGAACAGGGTCCGCGTTACCTTCGCCCACAATCCGCGCCGTACGTGAAGATAGGGTTTGAGGCCGCCGGTGTCCGGTTCGGGCTCGAACCGCAGCAGATGACCGGGGCCGCAAGCGACCCAGTCGTCCACATTGGTGCGAAAGTTCAGCACACGCCCCTTTTCGCCATGATCGACAGCCAGTTCGACCGCCAGGAACGGGGCGTCGTCCACCGTGATGCCGCACTTCTCCACCGGCGTCACAAGAAAATAACTGTCATCCTCGCGCTTGAGCACCGATGCGAACAGCTTGACCAGCGCCGGCCGGCCGATTGGGGTTTTCATGTAGAACCAGGTGCCATCGGTGGCGATGCGCATATCCAGATCGCCACAAAACGGCGGGTTCCACAGATGCACCGGCGGCGGCCCCTTGCCGGCCTCCTTGCGCGCATTGCTGGCCAGCCCCTCCAATGGCCCGGCTTGCCTTTCGTTCGCCATTCTTGACCCTATGGATAGCAAGCCTGCCACACATCCTGGCCGCCCACCGCTCATGCAGAAAAATAGCGGGTTCCGGCCGAAATGTGAGAACGGGCCTGGGGAATCGAATAATATCGCCCTGGCATGATTATTGTTTACGCATAAGCCAGAAAAACACCAATCCAGGAGTCCAGGATGGCGGTAGCAGGCGGAGACGGAGTCGAGAAGCTCGTGGACATGATCGTCCGGGCCGCCGAAACGACCGCCACCCACATCGCCGCGGCCAAGGCCGCCATCGGCGCCGTGATCTTCGGCCAGGAGCTTGTGGTCGAACGCACACTGATCACCGTGCTGTGCGGCGGACACGGCATGCTGGTCGGTGTTCCCGGCCTCGCCAAGACCAAGCTCGTCGAAGCGCTCGGCACCGTGCTCGGCCTCGACGCCCGCCGCATCCAGTTCACCCCCGACCTGATGCCCTCCGACATCCTCGGCAGCGAAGTGCTGGAGGAAGGCGTAGGCGGCAAGCGCGCGTTCCGGTTCATCCCCGGCCCGATCTTCGGTCAGCTCCTGATGGCCGACGAGATCAACCGCGCCAGCCCGCGCACCCAGTCGGCGCTGCTGCAGGCGATGCAGGAGCAGCACGTCACCGTCGCTGGCGCCCGCCACGACATGCCGAAGCCGTTCCACGTTCTGGCAACGCAGAACCCGATCGAACAGGAGGGCACCTATCCGCTGCCCGAAGCGCAGCTCGACCGCTTCCTGATGCAGATCGACGTCGAATATCCCGACGCCGCCGCCGAGCGCCGAATTATTTTCGAAACCACCGGCGCCGAAGAGGGCAAGGCCAAGGCCGCGATGACCGCCGAGGAGTTGATGGCCGCGCAGCGCCTAGTGCGCCGCCTGCCGGTCGGCGAGTCGGTGGTCGATGCAATCCTCAAGCTCGTCCGCTCGGCACGTCCGGGGCCGGACGCGGGCGACCTCGGCAAGCTGATCGCCTGGGGCCCGAGCCCGCGCGCCTCCCAGGCGCTGATGCTGGTGGCGCGCGCCCGCGCGTTGCTCGACGGACGGCTGGCGCCTTCGATCGACGACGTCATAGCGATGGCCGAGCCGGTGCTGAAGCACCGCATGGCGCTGACCTTCGCCGCCCGCGCCGACGGCGAAACCATCAGCAGCGTGATCGCCAAGCTCGCGTTGCGAGTCGGTTGATCGATGGCCGCGGACGGACCAGCGGGCCGAGACGAACTCAAGGCAACACAGCAGGCCAGCGGCGCAGGCCGCACCCTGGCCGCTGCGCTGCCGCGTCTCATCCTGGAGTCGCGCAAGATCGCCGCCACCGTTATCCACGGCCGGCATGGCCGCAAGCGCTCCGGCTCCGGCGAGAACTTCTGGCAGTTCCGCCGCTTCGTGTTCGGCGAGGAGGCCCGCCGGATCGACTGGCGGCGCTCGGCGCGCGACGACAACCTCTATGTGCGCGAGCGTGAATGGGAGGCCGCGCACACCATCTGGATCTGGCCCGACCGCTCGCCGTCGATGGCGTTCACCTCGCGGCTGGCGCGCGAAAGCAAGCTCGACCGCTGCCTCACCATCGCCTTCGCGCTCGCTGAGGTCCTGGTCGAAGCCGGCGAGCGCGTCGGCCTGCCTGGCATGATGCGCCCGACCGGCAGCCGCGCCGTGATCGACCGCATGGCCGAAGCCATGATCCACGATCAGACCGCGCGGCTCAGCCTGCCGGCCGGATTTGCGCCGGCTTCGCTGTCGGAGATCGTGGTGCTGTCGGACCTGTGGAGCCCGATCGAGGAAATCCGCACCATCCTGACGCAGCTGTCCGCCAACGGCTCCCAGGGCCATCTGGTCCAGATCGTCGATCCGGCGGAGGAAACCTTCCCCTATTCCGGGCGCATCGAGTTCAGCGAGCCTGAGGGCCACGGCGAGGTCACCGCGGGCCGCGCCGAAAACTGGCGCGCCGATTACGAGGCGCGGCTGAAGCGCCATCGCGAGGAAATCCGCGTCGAGTCAGCGCGGCTCGGCTGGAGCTTCACCATCCACCGCACCGACCGCCCGCCCAACGAACTGCTGATGGCGCTGCATTCACGCATCGGCGAAGGCAACGACGCCGCCACCTCCAACCGCCGGCCGCATGGCATGGCCCTCGGGAGGTCCGGATGATGGGCCTGCCGCTCGGCTTCGCGCAGCCGCTGGTGCTGCTCGGCCTGCTCAGCCTGCCGATCCTGTGGTGGCTGCTGCGGCTCATTCCGCCGCGGCCGCGGCGTGTGTCGTTTCCGCCGACGCGCCTGTTGTTCGACATCAAGCCGAAGGAAGACACCCCGGCCCGCACGCCGTGGTGGCTGACCATGCTGCGGCTCGTCCTGGCGACGCTGGTGATCCTTGACGCCGCGGGTCCGTTGTGGAATCCGCCGGTTTCGACCACCACCGGCGCAACCCCGATCGCGCTGCTGATCGACGACGGCATCGGCGCCGCGGCAAGCTGGGACGCCCGGCTTCGCACCGCCGACGATATCATCGCCCGCGCCGAGGCCGACAACCGCGGCGTCGCCCTCATCCCGCTCGGCCAGGCCACCCGCGACGTCTCGCTGCAACAGCCCGCCGCCGCGCGCGTTCGTCTCAACCAGTTGAAGCCGGTGCCTTACGCGGTCGAGCGCACCGATGCGCTGCCGGCGATTTCCCGCCTGTTGTCATCCTCCCCCGACATGGAGGCGATCTGGCTTTCCGATGGCAGCGACCTGGGGCGCGGCTCCGAATTCGTCGCTGGGCTCGCCACCGCCACCAAAGGGCGAAACGTTTCCATCGTCACCGGTGGATTGCCGACGGCGCATGCGCTCGCCGCCGCCGACAACGCCGCTGGCGCATTGACCGTGAAGGTGCTGCGCGCTTCCACCGGCGGCACCGAGGACGGCATCATCCGCGCGCTCGACCTCAAGGGCCTGCCGCTCGGCGAAACCCGCTTCGCGTTCAAGATCGATGAGCGTGAAACCGACGCCGAATTCAGCCTCCCGGTGGAGATCAGGAACGACATCGCGCGGCTCGAGATTGTCGGCGAGCGCTCCGCCGGCGCGGTTCAACTGCTCGACAAGCGCTGGCGCCGCCGCACCGTCGGCATCGTGACCGGATCGACCTCCGACACCGCCCAGCCGCTGCTCGCCTCGACCTACTACCTTTCGCGCGCACTCAACCCGTTCGCTGATGTACGGATGGCCGACGTCGCCTCTCCCGCCGAAGCGATCCGGCGCTTCGTCGAGCAGAACGTGCCGATGATCATGTCTGGTTCCCGTGAAACTTCGCCGCGGCGGTCGCACCCTCGGCGGCAGCCTGAGTTGGGACCAGCCGCAGCCGCTCAGCGCCTTTTCAAAGGAAGGTCCGTTCGGCACCATGACGGTGCCGAAGGACGTCAACGTGACGCGCCAGGTGCTGGCCGAACCGGAAGCCGGCCTTGCCGAACGCACCTGGGCGACGCTGGCCGACGGCACGCCCCTCGTCACCGCCGTCAAGCGCGGCAAAGGTATGATCGTGCTGTTTCATGTCACCGCTGACACGCGCTGGTCCGATCTGCCGCTGTCCGGCGGCTTCGTTGAAATGCTCCGCCGCATGGTCGGACTGGCCGGTACGGCTGCGGCGACCGACGAAGCCTCCAAGGGCCGCACCGAGCGCGAAGTGGTGCCGCCGAGCCGCATCCTCGATGGCTTCGGCGCCTTCGGTCCGCCCACCGCGGTCACACGGCCGGTGCCGGTTGGATTCGTCACCCGCGCCAACGCCGACCACCCGCCCGGCTTCTACGGCCCGCCGGAGGGTTTGCTTGCGGTCAATGCGCTCGCGCCCACCGACCGGCTGGTGGGACTGGATTTTACGCCGTTGAACGGCCGCCTCGAAGCCTACCAGATCGGCGAGCCGCAGGATCTGCGCGGCCCCGTGCTGATGGCAGCGCTGGTGCTGCTCGCCCTCGACGCGCTGGTGGTGTTCCTTCTCGCCGGTGGCATCGGACAGATGTTGCGCAAGCGCCCGCAGCGCGCGGCGGCGGCGCTGGTGCTTGCCTTGGCATTGGCAGCGCTGACGTTCGGACCGCAGGCATCGGCGCAGAATGCCGCGCAAGAGACCGCGCAAGAGACCGCGCAAGCACAGCAGCCGCGGCGACCGCCGGCGCAACGCGCAGCGCCCGCCCCCGCCGATGCGCCGTCCGATCCCGACTTCGCCATGAAGGCGACCGTCGAAACCCGGCTCGCCTACGTGACGACCGGCGATGCCGAAGTGGACGGCACCAGCAAGTCGGGCCTGCAGGGCCTGACCATGTTCCTCGCCCAGCGCACTGCGCTCGAAGCCGGCGAACCGGTCGGCCTCGACATCGGTCGCGACGAACTTTCGTTCTTCCCGCTTATCTACTGGCCGGTGGTGCCCAACGCGCCGAAGCCAACGCCCGCGGCGCTCGCCCGCATCGACGCCTACATGAAAAATGGCGGCACCGTCCTGTTCGACACCCGCGACGCCATCATGGCGCCGCCCGGCCCCGGCGGCGCCAGCCGCTCGCCCGGAATGCTGGCGCTGCGCAACATCCTGTCTTCGCTCGACATCCCCGAACTGGAACCGGTGTCGCGCGACCATGTGCTGACCAAAACATTCTTTCTGCTCAAGGAATTCCCCGGCCGGTTCACCACGGGCCAACTCTGGGTCGAAGCGCTTCCGACCGCCGACGAGCAGGCCGACGAAAGCAAGCGCCCGGCCCGCGCCGGCGACGGCGTGTCGTCGATCATCATCAGCTCCAACGATCTGGCCGGCGCCTGGGCAACCCGCGCCGACGGTCAAGCGATGCTGCCGCTGGTTCCCGGCGAGCCGCGCCAGCGCGAATTCGCCTTCCGCGCCGGCGTCAACATTGTGATTTACACGCTGACCGGCAACTACAAGGCCGATCAGGTGCACGTCCCGGCTCTGCTCGAACGGCTGGGACAGTAGGAACGCATCGTGGGATTTGGCATCAGCTTCGCACCGCTCGTTCCGGCCTACGTGTTGTGGGCGGCGGTCGCACTCGCGGTCGTGCTGGCGATGCTGCTCGCCTTCGTGCGCAGCCGCGGATGGGCGGTCCGCGCGCTGGCGCTCGCCATGATGGTGATGGCGTTGGCCAACCCATCGTTCACCCGCGAGGACCGTGAACCGCTCTCGTCCGTAGTCGCAGTGGTGGTGGACAAGAGCCCGAGCCAGAATTTCGGCGATCGCATCAAGCAGACGGAAACCGCGCGCGCCCAACTGGCCGAACAGGGCCTCGACGTGCGCTTCGTCGAGGCCGGCGAAGCCGACGGCGAGACCGACGGCACCAAGCTGTTCTCCGCGCTCGGCTCCGCGCTCGCCGACGTGCCGCCCGACCGCGTCGCCGGAGCGATCCTGTTGACCGACGGACGCGTGCATGATCTGCCGGCGGAGGTCGCCGCGCTGGGGTTTAATGCGCCGGTCCATGCGCTGATCAGCGGCGCCCGCAACGAGCGCGACCGCCGGGTCGTTCTGGTGACGACGCCGCGCTTCGGCATTGTCGGTCAGTCGCAGACCATCGTCTATCGCGTCGAGGACCAGGGCGCGCCCGCCTCTCCCGCCGAGGTCACCGTGCGCCGCGACGGCGAAGTGCTGGACCGCCGCATTGTCACCCCGGGCAATACCATCAATGCGCAAATCCCGATCCCGCACGCCGGTCCGAACATCGTCGAGATCGAAGCGGCCCCACTCGAGGGAGAGCTGACACCGGTGAACAACCGCGCCGTTGTCTCGATCGACGGCGTCCGCGACAAGCTCCGCGTGCTGCTGGTTTCCGGCGAACCTCATGCCGGCGAACGCACATGGCGCAATCTTCTGAAATCCGACGCCAGCGTCGATCTGGTTCACTTCACCATTTTGCGCCCTCCGGAGAAGCAGGACGGCACGCCGATCAACGAACTGTCGCTGATCGCGTTTCCGACCCGCGAGTTGTTCCAGCAGAAGATCAAGGACTTCCACCTGATCATCTTCGACCGCTACGCCCGCCAGGGCGTGCTGCCGATAATCTATTTCGACAACATCGCGCGCTACGTACAGGAAGGCGGCGCGGTTCTGATCGCCGCCGGCCCCGATTACGCCAGCCCGACCAGCCTGTGGCGCACGCCGCTCGAACAGATCCTGCCGGCCGAGCCGAGCGGGCGCACGGTCGAACTGCCGTTTCACGCGCAATTGAGCGAGCCCGGCAAGCGCCACCCGGTTACGCGCGGCCTCGCCGGCTCCGATACAAGCCCGCCGCACTGGAGCCGATGGTTCCGGCTGGTCGATACCCGCGCCGCCAGCGGTACCACGATCATGGAAGGCCCGGACAAGAAGCCGCTGCTCGTGCTGTCGCGCGAGGGCGAAGGCCGCGTCGGCCTGCTGCTCTCCGATCACATCTGGCTGTGGGCGCGCGGCTACGAGGGCGGCGGGCCACATCTCGACCTGATGCGCCGGCTGTCGCACTGGCTGATGAAGCAGCCGGACCTGGAGGAAGAAGCGCTGCGGCTGATCGTGCGCGGGCGCGACCTGCTGGTCGAGCGCCAGACCATGGCCGACGCCGTCGGCGAAGTGACCCTGACCCTGCCATCGGGCAAGACGCAAACGGTCACGCTCGCGGCCGGTGAGCCCGGACTGTGGCGCGGCTCGATCAAGGCGACCGAGCTCGGGCTGTGGCGCGCCACCGACGGCAAGCTCAACGCGCTGGTCAACGTCGGCCCGCCCAACCCGCGCGAGTTCGCCGAGGTGACTTCAACCACCGAAGTACTGGGGCCGTTTGCCGCGGCGACCGGCGGCGATGCGCGGCGCGTGACCGACGCTTCGGGCAACGTGGCGCTGCCGCGGATCGTGGCGATGCGGAGCGGCGACACCTACCGCGGCGACGACTGGCTCGGCCTGAAGATGCGCGACGCCAGCGTGGTGCGCGGCATCGGCGTGCTGCCGATGTTCGCGGGCCTGCTCGGCCTGCTGCTGCTGGTCGGTGCCTTGGCCGCCACCTGGGCTCGTGAAGGCCGCTGACGCGGCCACGGCCCGTAAGCGCCGCTGAGACAAACAAGCCCCGCAAGGGCCGCTCGACCCCGCGTGTTGACCGTGTGGAAGGTTAGTTGCCGCCCAGGGTCTTGTCGGCGGCGGTGATGACGCTGTGGCCGGGATTTTTGGCGCAGTACTCGGCAAGCTTGATGCTGTTCTCGGTCATCTTGTCGAAATCGACGACCGGCGGCGCATCCTCGTCGCTGTAGTAGCCGTCGAGCCACATCAGCATGATGCCCATGTTCTCCTTGCTGTATTCGAAGAACTGTTTGCAGGTGACCACCGAGAGGTCGAATGACTGCTTCTGGGCCTGGGCGGGCAGCACGGTCCACAGCATGGCCGCAACCGTCAGCATCAATGAGCGTTTCATGGGAGCCTCGAATGCTCGCGCGGGATTCGCGCCCGCCTGACATTCGCTCCGGCCTGCGACGGCGGCAAGACGAATTTTAGCGGCTGTCCCAATCCGGGCGGATCGTGCCGCTGACGCCGTCGAACGCACCGGGCGTCAATTCCGCCACAAGCAGCCGCGCCGGATCGACCGGCCCGCCAAGCGTGACCCTGCCCCTGGGGATCGCGCGAAATCCGGACTTGCCGTAGTACGGCTCGTCGCCGACCAGGACCACCAGACGATCGCCCCGGCTCTTCGCCTCGTCCAGAGCGTGGGCGATCAGCGCCCGGCCGATGCCGCGGGAGCGGAACGGCGGCTCCACCGTCAGCGGGCCGAGCAGCAGCGCCTTGGCCTCGCCGATCAGGATCGGCGACAGCCGCACCGAGCCGACCAGCAGCGTGCCCACGCGGGCAGTGAAAGACAACGCGGAGACATGGGAGACATCCTCGCGGATGCGGTACGCCGTCTTCGCAAAACGACCGGGGCCGAACGTACGGGCGTTAAGATGCTCGATCGCGGGCTGATCGTCAGGGGTTTCCGGCAGGATGGTGATGGAAAGATCGCTCATGGGCTAATGCCGATTATCACCTGCGCCGGGCGGGGTCCATCTGTCGCTTCGGGCCCCTGCTGCCTACATTAAACGAAACCGGATCGGAGATCGCGATGGGACTGCTGGTCGATGGCGTATGGCGCGACGACAGTTTCGACAAGGCGCGAATGCAAAGCGGCCGCTTCAACCGGCCGACCACCAAGTTTCGCAACTGGATCACCCCCGACGGCAGCCCCGGGCCATCCGGTGAAGACGGCTTCGCTGCCGAAGGCGGCCGCTATCATCTGTATGTGTCCCTGGCCTGCCCTTGGGCGCACCGCACCATGATCTTCCGCCATCTCAAGCGGCTGGAAAGCGTCATCTCCATGTCAGTTACGTCCTGGCACATGGGCGAGACCGGCTGGACCTTCGATCTCAAGGAAGGTTCGAGCGGCGACCCGGTCAACGGCACGCAGAAGGTCTCGGAGATCTACCTGCTGGCGGACCCGAACTACACCGGCCGCGTCACCGTGCCGGTGCTGTGGGACAAGCAGCGCAAGACCATCGTCAGCAATGAATCGTCCGAGATCATCCGCATGTTCAACTCGGCGTTCGACGCACTCACCAACGAGAGCACCGACTACTACCCACCGGAGCTCCGCAGCGAGATCGACGCGGTCAACGACCTCGTCTATGCGAACATCAACAATGGCGTCTACCGCGCGGGCTTCGCCACCAAACAGGACGTCTATGAAGAAGCGTTCCGCAGTCTGTTCGCGGCACTCGACGACGTTGAACGTAGGCTCGGCCGCCAGCGCTATCTGGCCGGCCCGCGCATGACCGAAGCCGACTGGCGGCTGTTCGGAACTCTCATCCGCTTCGACGCGGTGTACTACAGCCACTTCAAGTGCAACCTGCGGCGGATCGGCGATTTTCCAAACCTGTCGAACTATACGCGCGACCTTTATCAGGTGCCCGGCATCGACGAGACCGTCAGTATCGACCACATCAAGCGGCACTATTACGGCAGCCAGATCAAGGTGAACCCGACCGGCATCTACCCGCTTGGCCCCGAACTCGACTTCACGGCGCCGCACGACCGTGATCGTTTTCTGAGCTAGGCCGGCCCGGATCGCACCTGTGACTTTGCGCACTTCACGAAGACGGGCGCCAGCGGCATGATGGGGTCACGATTTCGTTCCTTCCTCCGTTCCCACTTAGCCGTCGCCCGAAGCCCGGGCGGCGGCTTTTTCTTGCTTAGAATACAATAACGGGTTGTGACCTTACGCACTTCATCCGCCGAACACCTGCTGCATGCTGGATGAAGGGAGGGACCACATGCAGACCGCGCACCAGATCAGGGAACTTCGCGCCCGGATGATCGAGCTCCTCGAACGGGCTCAGGCGCTTGCCGATGAAACCGGCGACTCCGCCGCGGGCGTATTCATCGCCACCGCGCGCGACCGCGTGAGGGGTCGCCTGGAGCTTGAAAGCCATTTCAACGCGCACGGATAACGCGCGCTCACCGTCGCTTGAATTGCTCTATTCGCAGAAGCGCTTGCCGTTGAAGGTGAAGCACTTGCCACCCCCGCCGCCTCCGGCCGGAGCGGCCGGCGCCGACCGCTGGGCGGGCTCCTGCCGGGCGACGGACTTTGCCGGCTCCGGCTTCTTCTGACAGACGCCGCTCGCGCCAGGCACGAAGCCGCTCTCACATGTGATCTGCACACAGCGCTCGCCATCGACGCGCTGGCCCTTGCCACACTCAAGCGGGCAGATCCGGCCAGTTTTGCCGCGTACCGCATCGAGCGCGTCCAGGCTCGCGAGTTTCACATCGAAGGTGGTGCCCGCATTCTTGTTGAACTGTTCCAGCGCCTTGCGCGAACCCTCGGTCCAGTTGCCGTCGATGCTGGCCGGATCGCAGCCGACCCGCTTGAGATGGGCCTGCAACAGCCGCCGGACATCAGCCGGATCCATGGCCGGGGCAACGGCCACCGCGACGGGCGGAGCCGGGGACGCCGGATGAGCCGGCACCGCGAGCGCCAGCTTCTGTTCGTTGAGACGCTTGGCCTCGTCGGCCAGACGTTTGGCTTCTTCAACCTGACGGCGCGCATCCTCGACGGCCTGCCGTTTGGCCTCCTCGACTTGACGTCGGGCCTCGTCCGCTTGTCGCCGGGCCTCCTCGGCCTGACGCTTCGCCGCCTCGACTTCGCGCTGGGAGCTCTCGGCAAACTTGTGGCGCTCCTCGTCGAGTTCACGTTTGGCCTGTTCGGTGAGGCGCTTCTTGACCTCCTCGGCCTGTCGGGCGCCCTGCTCCTCCAACTGGCGGCGGAAATCCTCGCTCTTAGTCTGAGCCTGCTGCTCGGCCTGACGCTTGGTCTCCTCGGCTTTCGAACTGGCCTGCTCGGCCGCCTGCAGCTTGCCGTACTGCGCGCGTGCGAGATCGGCGTAGAGGCCGCTGGTGTGAACCGCGAGGAAGGAATCCCAAGCCTGCTTGGTGCCGATCTGTGCAGCGAACTCGTAATCCTGCCGCGCCGTTGCGCTGGGATCGACCGGAGCGGCCACACCCGGCACCAGCGCTACCGTGTCTCCGCCGAGCGAGCCGTACACAAAAGGCTCCTGGCGATTTCCGGTCGAACGCAGCACCTCGTCGCGAACGCGACCGAAAGCGATGCGAAGGTCGAGGCCGGGCGTAGTAAAGTTGTTCAGCAGCGCCTTGGTGAACGGGCTGTTGTTGTCGTCGCCGTCGGAGGCGGTCGAGCCAGCCTTCGCCGCGAACGCGATCATCGTGTCCGATACAGCCACTTCGACCTTGGCCAGGCCACGGCCGATGGATCGCGAGGCGACGGTTTTTTTCATCGAGTTGGTGAAAGGATTGTTGCGGCATGCGTCGAGAATGACCAGCCGCAGCCGCCTGACCGGCTCCAGAACCTTCACGATGCGATCGAGCGAGACGGCCTCGTCCTCGACGTCGAGATCGCGTTCAAGAACGGCGTCCACCGGCAGTAGATAGTTGATGCCATCCACTTCGATGCCATGTCCGGCGTAGTAGACGACGGCAATGTCGGCGTCGCGGGCTTTGTCGGAGAAGTCGCGCAGCGCGCGGCGCATGTCGGCGATCGTGAGATTATTGCGGCTCTCGACCACATCAAAGCCCGATTTTTTCAGAAGCGCGGTCACCGCCGCCGCATCTCGCGACGGATTGGGCAATTGAACGACGCGCTTATAGGCCGAGTTGCCAATCACCAGCGCAATGCGCTTTTCGGCGGCAAAAGACGAGGCATGGGTGGATGCCAGAACAGCGAGGGATAGCAGCGCCAAGGCTGCAGCTGAAAACACGGATGCCGTCGAAAACCGCATGAGCGGGGCCCCGAAAATGCCCTTTCAGAGGAACTCGAAAAGGTAACTCGCGATCACCGGCGAAAATACATTTACACCGGGGCAACGGCAAGCTGTCCCGCAACAGGTGCGCGCAGATTTCCGAGGCTACAGCTGGGCTTACCAGCGTTGCGCGGCCGGCTTTCCTTCCGTCACCTCGGTAATCCGGGCGCGGGTGCCGGGCGTGGTATCCGGCGGCAAGGCTTCGAGCGAGAAAAAGCCATGCGCGGCGATCTCGCGGTTCGGCACCGGAGGCGCGGTCTGCCGGAAGTCCCGGATGACATAGAGCGCGACGTGATCTCTGATCGAATAGAATGGATGAAAATAGATACCATGGAGCACCGGCGGCCCTGTCAGCTCGATATTGCCTTCTTCGGCCATTTCCCGGGCGAGTGCATCGAGCAGGGTTTCCCCGGCTTCCACGCCGCCACCGGGCAATTGCCAGCCAGGGGCATAAGCATGCTTGATCAGAAACACTCGGCCGTCGCCATCGAGCACCAGACCACGGGCGCCTACGGTGAGCCCGCGAGAGAAACGCCAGTAGAAGTGCAGCACCCGGTTGACCAGCGCCATTTTGTTTGGGATAGCCTTGTTTAGAATTAATCTAATCTAATCTGGTGTTCTGAAGCCGAGAAGAGGCCCCATTGTGAAGCGCTTTGCCGAACTATCCGAGCAGGAAATCCTGGCCCTCGCCATTTCCAGCGAAGATGAGGACAGCCGCATTTACCGCGGCTTTGCCGAGGGCCTGCGCGAGCCGTTTCCGGCCTCCGCCAAGGTGTTCGACGAGATGGCGGAAGAGGAGGTCCGGCATCGAACCATGCTGTTCGACATGTATCGCGAAAAATTCGGCGAGTACCTGCCGCTGATCCGCCGCCAGGACGTCAAAGGCTTCATCCACCACTCCACGCCGCTCTGGCTGATGCGACCGCTCGGCCTCGACGAGGTGCGCAAGGTCGCCGAGCGCATGGAATACCAGGCCGCGCGCTTCTACCGAAAATCGGCGGAAGCGGCCCGCGATATCTCGATCCGCAAGCTGCTCACCGAATTGGCCGAGATCGAAGCAGAGCACGAGACCCTGGCCCACAAGCTCGGCGAGACCATTCTCACCCAGGACACCCGCGCCAAGGAGGACGAAACCCAGCGCCGCATGTTTCTGCTTCAATACGTGCAACCGGGACTGGTCGGCCTGATGGACGGCTCGGTTTCGACGCTGGCGCCGGTATTCGCCGCAGCGTTTGCCACGCACAGCACCTGGGAGACTTTTCTGGTTGGCATGGCCGCGTCGGTCGGCGCGGGTATCTCGATGGGATTCGCCGAGGCTTTATCCGACGATGGCTCGCTCACCGGACGCGGCACGCCCTGGATACGCGGCACCGTGTGCGGTCTCATGACGACCATCGGCGGCGTCGGCCACACCCTGCCCTATCTCATTCCCGATTTCTGGGCGGCAACTATCCTGGCCATCGTCGTGGTCGTGATCGAGCTCGCCGTGATTTCCTGGATTCGCTATCGGTACATGGACACGCCATTTCTTTCGGCCGCATTCCAGGTCATGGTCGGCGGCGCATTGGTTTTCGTGGCTGGGATACTTATCGGCAGCTCTTGATGTTCACTCTGGCGCATCTCTCGGACGTCCACCTCGCGCCACTGCCGATGCCGAAGCCGGTCGAACTCCTGTCCAAGCGCGGGCTTGGCTACATCAACTGGCTGCGCAAGCGCCGCTCGATCCATCGCCTCGACATCCTGACGGCGCTGGTCGCCGATCTCAAAGCCCGCGCTCCGGATCATGTCGCGGTCACCGGCGATTTGGTCAATCTATCACTGCCGTTCGAGTTCACCCGCGGGCGCGATTGGCTTGCCGCGCTGGGCGAGCCGCGTGATGTCACGTTCGTACCGGGCAATCACGATGCCTATGTGCGGCAGGCCGCGACATTCGCCGACCGGCACTGGGCCGACTTCATGCGCGGCGATGGCGGCGAAAGCTTTCCGTTCGTGCGGCGGCGCGGGCCGCTCGCCCTGATCGGGCTTTCGACTTCGCTGCCGACGCTGCCCCTCGCCGCAACTGGACGCCTGCACGGCGACCAGCTCGAGCGGCTTGCGAAAATGCTGCCGAGGCTCAAGCGCGAGCAGGCATTCCGTGTCGTGCTGATCCATCATCCGCCGGTCCTGGGCGCGAATTATTTTCGCCGGCTGACCAATAGCTCGGCGCTCCGCGAAGTGTTGCGCGAGCACGGCGCCGAGCTGGTTCTGCATGGCCATCACCACGAGGCATCGCTGCAATGGCTGCCGGGGCCGCGGCTTCGCATCCCGGTGATCGGCGTGCCGTCGGCCTCGGGCGCGGGAGGCAATGAGGACCCCTCCGGCTACAATCTCTACGAGGTAGAAGGCGTGTGGGGCGCCTGGCGCTGCACCATGACCGCGCGCGGCTGGCGTGACGGCGGATTCGGCGAAGTCAGCCGGCAGACTCTCTACGCGTAGGACGCCTAATGCGGCATCCGCGAGGCGACAACCCACAACACCGCAAACAAGACAAAACCACCCGCCAACAGTCCGAACACAAAAGCGCGGACCACGCGCCAGCCCCCACCATGTCCGGTCACGCTGCGATTCACTCGCGCGGGCGGCATGCTTGCATCCTCGGCCAACGCTCGTTCGCGATCGATGATGCGGGCGGCGACGTAGTGGGTGACCGCTTCGACGATCTCGGCGATCACATTGCTCTCGGCCAGCACCCGGCGGCCGTGCCGCGTATCCTGCGCAAAACGATAGCGGCGCTTGTCGCGGCCCATCACCACATGGGCGACGGCATCGATCCAAAGCCGTGGCGTGTCGCCCCGGCTGACGCCGCGGTCGAACAGTTCGAGCCCCGGCGGGATTTCGTTGAACAGCGGATCGAGCGCTTCGTTGAGAAGGTCCAGCCGCGCCAGTTCGGCGTCGCGCAGATCGACGACGACGCTCGACTTCTCGGCGATCTCGATGCGGGTCGTGCGGACAGCGTCCCTCAGCGATCCGGGCCGAGGCGCCACGGGCACCGCGGAATCGGCAGCGTCACGCTTTTTGTCCATGCCGCCAATGTACCGTCACGCCGACTGGCGGTAAACCAATCAACCCGTTGTTCCCTCAGGTTTCCGGCCGCCGCGCTCAGCTGGTCTTGACGCCATAGGCCCGCCCCCAGCCAAGGCCATCCTCGGTGCGCGCCCGCGGCTTGTATTCGCAAGCGGTCCAGCCCTTCCAGCCCAGCCGATCCAAGGCGTCGAAGATGGCCGGATAGTTGATCTCGCCCTCGTCCGGTTCCGCGCGCGACGGCACCGACGCGATCTGTACATGGCCAACCAGGGGCCGATGCTTCTCGAACCGGGTGATGAGATCGCCGCTGACGATCTGCACATGATAGAAATCAAACTGGATTTTGACGTTGGCTGCGCCGACCTTGGCGATGATGTCGGCGGCCTGCTCGATCCGATTGAGGAAATAGTCCGGACGGTCGCGCTGGTTGATGGGCTCGATCAAACACATAACGTTGTGCGCCTTTGCCAGTTCCGCCGCTCGCGTGAGGTTGGCGATGAAGGTCCGCTCGGCCGCCGGCCGCTGCTCGGGCGGAACCGCGCCGGCCATGCAGTGGATTGCGCTGCCGCCGATCGCCACTGTGTATTCAAGCGCTTGCTTGAACACGACGTCCCAGTCGCGCTCGCGCCCCGGAACAGCGCCCAGGCCGGAATCGCCGGGGCGGCCACCGACAAACGTGTTGATGCCAAGCTGGATCAGCCCGTGCTTTTCGATCTCGGCCTTCAGCGCCGCAGGAGTATGATCGTAGGGAGCCTGCAGTTCCACCGCCTTGAAGCCAGCCGCCGCCGCCGCGCCGAACCGCTCGATCAACGGGCGTTCTGTGAACATGTACGCAAGATTGGCGGCAAAGCGCGGCATGGCTTTTCCTATCGGCTGGGAGCGGGACCGGGCCCGCGGCGCGATCCTGTGCGAATTCCGCTTTGGTTTCCAGGCATGCGCAATGGGTTGCGGGGCAGATGGAGTGGGCAACGCCCACAAACGACACCGCCCGCGATCCTGCCCAACGAAAAACATAATTAATGCTCTCAATTAATGGCTTATGGAATTGCCCGGTTGCCCATGTATCGTCCCATTACAATAGTGGGCGACTTTGTGGTTGACCGCACCCCACGAAATTGATCGCATTCATCGGCCCGCCAACCTCAAGAGCGCAAAGCGCCCGGGGCGGGAAGACCGAGGAAACACCGGGGACACGCGCCATGAATGCGCAAGAACTGCTGCAGGAAATCTCCGACTACTGCCGGACCACCGGCCTGGCCGAATCCACCTTCGGCCGACGCGCCGTCAATGACGGAAAGCTGGCGAGCCGGCTACGCCACGGCGGGCGCATCACCACCGAAACCCTCGACCGCATCCGTGCCTTCATGACGAGCAACGGCAACGGTGTGGCGCGGCCCGCCGTCATATCGCGCGCTTACGATGAGCGTTCCTCGCCTGTCGCCGTAGCGCCGCGTCCGGTTTCTGCCCCCGCGCTTGCACCGGCATCGAGCGCCGGTCCCCTCTCCGGCGGCCCTCCCGGCAATGGGCCCGACCCGCAACGCAACTTCCGCTTCTTCGACAACCGGCAGAAGTACCTGCTGTTCGTCAACACCTGCTCGGAAAAATGGGTGGTCGGCAATCGCGTCTCCCTTGAACTGCATAACGTCCACCCGCGCCCGCCGGCGCTGAGCATCTTCGACGCCGGCGTTGGTGACGGCACCGTGCTGGGCCGCGTCATGCGCTCGATGCACGACCGCTTTCCGCACACGCCGTTCTACGTCGTCGGTAAGGAAATCAGCCTCGAAGACGTGCGGCTCACGATGCAGAAGATGTCGGACCGATTCATGGAGCATCCGGCAACCGTTCTGGTGCTGACCAACCTCGCCTATGCCGACGCGCCGTGGCTCGCGGTGAAATCCCTATCGGCGGCATCCAGCATGGTCTGGCATGAGGTCGCGCTGACCGGCGACACGTCGCATTCGTTCGAGGAACAGATCACGGACCTGGTGCCGTTCCTCGATCAGAACTGGAAGGCTGGCGTCAGCCCGAAGACAGGCAATCCGGTCTACGAACGCCCCGTGGTGCTGGTCGTCTATCGCGAGGACCATAAGTTCCTGCTCGACCCGATCATCCCGCGGCCGGGCGGCACGCGCGCCTACTACGATCTGGTGATCGCGTCTCAGCCGTATCGCGCCCGCGCCTCGCTCGACTTCAAGGCCAAGCGGGTCATCGCGCCGCTCGCCCGCGCGCTCGGCCCGGGGGGACGACTGATCGCCATCCATTCGCATGGCAACGATCCCGGCCACGAGATCGTGCAAAAGGTCTGGCCCGGCGAAAATCCGTTCATTCACGATCGCCACCAGATCATGAAGGCGGTGAAGCACGAACTCGGCACCGCCGGGCGCGACCTCAACTTCAATGCCTATGCCGACAACCGCTCGCTGTTTCGCTACGACATGCACACGCTGCCGAGCGAGATCACGCAGGAGTCGTCCATCGGCACCTCGACGCTGTTCGCGGCCTGGAATGCTGCGATCTACGTGGCGCAGGTCGAAGACCATCGCGTCGCGGAAGCCGCCGCCGACGGGAGCTATCTCGCTGCGACCAGCGAGGTCTTGCAAAAACACGGCGCTCTTTGGTTCTTCGACGAATCCTATGTGATCTCGCGCCGCCGCGAATGACGGGGCGGCCGAGACGGCACGCGTGCATCCGGCCCGCCGATCCCCGATTGCCTCCGCTCCGTCGCCGGGCCCTCATGGAATTGCTCTCCGCGCTGTGCAATGATCGCCGCCAGGGAGGAAAAAATATGACAATCGCCATCTTGCGACGTTCCGCAACCGTGCTCGCGGTGCTGGCCTTGAGCTGCGGCGCCGCTGCCGCGCAGACTTACGGCTTCGCCACGTTGCCGCCCGGCACGCTCAATCACACCACCGCCTCCGCGATCGCCAAGATCATGAAGGAAAAGGGCGGGATGAACATGCTGGTGCAGCCGACAGCCGGCGACCAGGTCATCAATCCGCTGGTCGGGCGCGGCGAAGTCGAAGTCGGCATCACCAACATCATGGAAGCGCAGGACGCGCTCGACGGCGCATTCAAGGACATGCGGATCATCACCGCCGCTCATGCGCTGCGCACGCCGCTGTTCGTGCGCAAGGACTCCGGCATGTTCAAAAACTCCGACCTCAAGGGCAAGCGTGTGACGCTGGGCTATTCCGCCATGCGCAACATCGACAAGACGATGCGCGCCATGCTGGCGAGCGCCGGACTGACCGAGGCCGACGTCAAGCCTATCCTGGTGCCCAATGTGGTGCGCAGCGCCGACGAGTTCATCGCCGGCAACGCCGACATGTTTTCCTTCGCGTTTGGCGGACCGAAGGTGAAGGAGGCAGACGCCACCGTCGGCGGCATCCGCGCGTTGGAAATCGACGAAGCCGGGATGCCCGCGGCGAAAAAGATCATGCCGTGGGGCTACCTGACCCAAGTCGCCCCGGGTCCGATCTTTACCGGCGTCGAGAAGCCGATGAAGGTCTACAGCTTCGACAACGTCATTATCGCTTCCGCCAAGCTGTCGGACGACATCGTCTACAAGCTTCTCGATCTGATGGAGAAGAACAAAGACGAGCTGATCGCGGTGCAACCCGTGCTGCGCGAATGGAGCCCGGCGTTCGGCTACAAGCAGTACGGCGTGCCGTACCATCCGGCCGCGATAAAGTTCTTCAAGGAGCGCAATCTCACCCCGCAACCGCTCGGCTGATCTCGATTCAAATCACAACACTTTCAGGGAGGGCATGACATGACGACCGGAACTATCGCCAAGCGACTTCGGCTGGGAATGATCGGCGCGGGGCTGGCCACTGCTCTGTCGATAGTATGTGCCCAGACCGTCTCGGCGCAGACATATGGTCTCGCCACCATGCAGCCCGGCACTCTGGCGAACACCGTCGCCTCGGCCATCGCCAAGACGCTGAAGGAAAAAGGCGGTCTCAACACTCTCGTACAGGCGACGGCCGGCGAGTCGGTGCTGATCCCGATGGTGGCACGCGGCGAAATCGACCTCGGCATGGCCAACATGCTGGAGGTGGTGGAGGGCATCGAAACCGGCAAGCTGCAGAACGATCTGCGGATCATCGGCTCAATCTACGTTTTGCGCATGGGCTTTTTCACCCGCAAGGACAGCGGTATCGTCAACATGGCCGACGTCAAGGGCAAGCGCATACCGGCCGGCTATTCAGCGATGCGCACGCTCGACAGAAACACACTGGCGATGCTTGCCACCGCCGACCTGACGCTCGGCGACGTGAAGCCGGTGATGGTGCCGAACGTGCTGCGCGGCGGCGACGACTTCATGGCCGGCGCCAACGACATGTTCCTGTTCTCGTTCGGGGGTCCGAAGGTGCGCGAGGCCGACGCCACCGTGGGCGGCGTACGCGCGATCAGGATCGGCGGCAACCTCGAAGCCAGCCGCAAGATCTTCCCCTACGGCTATTTCAGCGAGGTCAAGCCGATCCCCGCCTATGTCGGCGTCAGCGAACCGATGCAGGTCTACTCGATGGACTACATCCTGTTCACAAACTCCAAGATGAAGGACGAGACGGTCGCCAAGATCATGGACACCATGGCCAACAACAAGTCCGACATGGTGGCGACCGCGCCGGCGTTGAACGACTTCTCGATCGACACGATGCATCGCAAGCACAACATGACCTATCATCCCGGCGCGCTGAAATATTTCCAGGACAAGAAGATCGAAGCCAAGGCGTACTAGGCCGCGCCAGACAAAAAACACGGCCTTCGGTGATCCTCAACAGCAAGATGGCGCACGAGTGAACGATAGTCCCAAGGCTCCCGACGCGGCGCAGCATATCTCCGCCGCGTCAGAGGAACGTTTCATCGCCAGCACGGCAGAATTCGCCTCCGAATCGTCGAAAGCGACCGTGTTCGCGGCCAACGTCATCCAGGCATTGCTGGTGGGCTGCGTCGTACTCTGGGTGCTCGACGTTCCCCGCCAGCTGCTCAATGTGTCGTTCTACACCGAGCAGCTTCTGGCGGTGACGCTTGGGCTGACGCTGGCGCTCGCCTTCATCGCCGAAACGCCGCGACAGCCGAGCACGATCGACAAGGGCGGCCTCTGTGCCGCCGTGGCGATCGTCATCTATCTCGTCTATCGCTATTTCGCACGCGGCGACATCTCCTGGCCGGTGGTCGGCGCGCTCGCCGTCACGCTGGCCTGGACTCTGACCGCCAGCCGCCCCGCCTATGCGCGCTGGTTTGACTGGCTCTGCGCCATCGTCTCGCTGCTGCTGGCCGGCTACATCACTGTCCGCTACGAAGCGCTGACCTACGAGCTCGCGATGCTGCCGGTCGAGGGCGTCATCGGCAGCGCGATCCTGACGTTCCTGGTGCTGGACGCCAGCCGGCGCATCTCGGGATGGGGTTTCGTCGCAATCATCCTGGCCATCGCCGCCTACGTCTATGTCAGCCCCTTCCTGGGTGGCGATTTCCAGACCCGTTGGGTCTCGCCGGAACGCATGGTCGCCTACGTCGGCCTCGACGTGAACGGCATGATCGGCTCGATCCTGCAGGTCGCGGTTCTTGTGGTCATTCCCTACACCATCCTCGGCCAGGTGCTGGCGCGCACCGGCGGCGCGGACTTTTTCTCCGACCTCGCCATGTCGGCAATGTGGAGGTTTCGCGGCGGCGCCGCCAAGATCGCGGTGGTCGGCTCGGCGCTGTTCGGCATGATCTCGGGCAGCGCGGTGTCGAACGTCCTGGCGGTCGGCATCGTCACCATCCCGGCGATGATCAAGTCGGGCTTCACACCCTACCGTTCGGCGGCGATCGAGTCGGTTGGCTCGACCGGCGGCCAGCTAATGCCGCCGGTGATGGGCGCCGCGGCCTTTATCATGGCGGAGTTCCTGCAAGTGTCGTACGGCGCGGTGTGCATCGCCGCCGCGATCCCCGCAGTGCTCTACTACGCGTGCCTGTTCATTCACGTCGATCTGGAGGCGGCAAAGAACAACATCGGCGGCGTCGAAGACGAGAGCATGCTGTCGCTCGGCCAAGTGCTCAAGTCCGGCTGGCATTTCCTGGTGCCAATTCTGTTCCTCGTCGTCGCACTGATGTATCCCGAGGTGCTTCGGCTGACGCCGGAAAAGGCCGCCATCGCCTCGACCGCCATCCTGATCGTATTCGCGCTGATCTTTGGCTATCGAGGCAACCGTATCTCGCTGAAGCAGATCGCGGTTGCCGTCATCGATTCCGGGCGCGTATCGCTCGATATCATCCTGATCGGAGCCGCCGCCGGAATCATGGTTGGGATCATGAGCATCTCCGGCCTCGCCTTTGGCATGACCATGCAGCTGCTGGCGCTATCCGGCAACAATGTGTGGCTGCTGCTGCTGCTGATCGCGGTTCTGGCGTTCGTGCTCGGCATCGGACTGCCGACGGTGAGCGTCTACATCCTGACGGCAACGCTGCTCGCGCCGGCACTGGTCAAGCTCGGCGTCACGCCGATGGCCGCGCATATGTTCGTGATGTACAACGGCATGCTTTCGATGATTACGCCGCCGGTGGCCTTCGCTGCCTATGCGGCGGCCAACATCGCCAAGACTGACGGCTGGACCACCGGCTGGGTCGCCTGCATGGTCGGCTGGAGTACGTTCATCCTGCCGTTCCTCTTCGTGCTGACGCCGAGCCTTTTGATGGACGGGCCGACCCATCTGATCGTCTGGAATTTCGCGCGCATCCTTTTCGCGCTATATGTCGGCACCGCCGCTATCGTCGGCTTCTCACTGACTCCGCTATCGACCCCCGCGCGCGTGCTTTATGGCCTGCTCGCACTGCCAATAGCGCTGCCTCCGGAGAGCGTCACCGGCGGCTACACGATCAACTTCATCGGCATCGCCGCGGGCATCGCATTGCTGGTGGTCGATCATCTGCGTCGGTGCCGTGCGGCAGCCGCCGCGGCCTGAACCCCGGCCGATCAGGCGAGCGGCGGTCTCGGCGCGCCACTCGCCAGCAATTCATCGGCGATGACGGTATTCAAAACCTCTTCAAGGCGCCGCAGCACCCGCGCGGCCAGGATGCCGTCGTAGATGCGATGGTCCCAGTGATACAGCAACTCCATCGTATGGTCCGGCCGCACCAGCCCGTAACTGATCAGGCTCGGCCCCTGCACACGCGCGACCACCGTTTCCGTACCGAGCGACGCAATCGACGTGATCGAGAAGGTGCCGAAATTGTTCGCCCGCTGCCTGCCGACATTCATCCCGATCGCCCAGATCATCCGGCGCAGCGGCAACGGCAGCCGGGTAATGCGCAAGGCCCTGTCGATCGATGGCACCTTGTCGAGGGGCGCGGTCTTGCCGTGCCGGATGCATGCCTCGACGATGTCCAGCGAGGCTTCATCGGCGGCCGATACCTTCAGGAACAACGGCGCATCCTTGTCGATGTCGTCGCGAACCATGGCGACCATCGCGACGCTCTTTGGCACTTCGTAAAAATGCGGCCACGGCCACTTGAGGTAATAGGTGCGCAGCCACGGCTCGTCGCGCGCAACGATACTGAACGCCTTGATGAGAATCGTGCTCCAGCCGGGACGTACGGCCCGCGAAGCCCGCGCCGTCGCCAGCCGCTCAAGCCTCATCGTTCGCCTGACCACGACCAGCGGCTCAGCCGCGCGCATCAGGTCTATGATCAGCCTTCGCGTTAACGAAACCGGTTTGGAATTTCCCCGCATGCGTCCTTGATCCGACGGCCGGCCGCCGTGCTGTCGCAAACGATCAGCACGAAACGGCCAGCCAAGGCAAGACGTGACGCGAAAGCCTGGGAATGACTAGGCCTTCTCGCGCCAGATGCCGAGCGCTTCCTGCGCCGGCTTGTCGGAGATCGAGAACAACACCGACTCGTCCTTCATGGTGTGCTCGTAGGGATGCCATGACGGAACCACGAACACGTCGTTTGGGCCCCACTCCAGCACCTTGTCGCCGACCTTGGTGCTGCCGTGCCCCTCAACACAGACGAAGATCGTGCCATCGGTCGACTGGTAGTCCTTGCCCTTGAAGCCCTTGGGGAACAGCGCGAGGTAGGCGCCCATGGTGGCCATGACGTGGCCGCCAGTGACCGGATTGGAGTAGCGCACGCGCGCGCCATGCCGGGGGTCGATGTCGCCGGCTTTCATCAGCCGCTGAATGATCGGCTTGGTCCGGGCGTAAGTGTAGTTGATGACGGGACTGCGCTTGATGAAGGTATCCATCGTGCCGTCCGGCAATACGCCCGACCCGTAACGATCCAGCGAGTCGCCATCCATGCGCGCGGTGTTCTGCGCCTTCTCGTCGAAGTGCTCCATGAACGAGGTCTCGAAGTGATTGACCGTCGGCATGTCGAGCACGTCGAGCCACATCACCGGCTGCTTGCCGGGATTGCCATGATCGTGCGGCGCCCAGTTCGGCGTCAGGATGAAGTCGCCGCGTGCCATGTTGGCCTTCTCGCCTTCGACCGCCGTGTAGGCCCCTTCGCCATCGAGCACGAAGCGGATCGCCGACGAAACGTGCTTGTGCGCCTCGGCGGTCTCGCCCGGCATTATGAGCTGCACGCCCGCGAATAGGCTGTTGGTGATGCGGGACTGGCCGCGCAGCGCCGGGTTCTCCAGCACCAGCACGCGGCGCTCCGCCTCCTCGGCGGAGATCACGTCACCCGCCTCCAGCATCAGCCCCTTGATGTCGTCGAACCGCCAGACGTTCGCCGCACATTTGGACTTCGGCTCCTTGGTGACGACGTTGCGGAGCACCTCCCAGAGCGGCGCCATGTCCTTCTTGCTAATCTTGTCGTAGTAGGCTTGACGGTTGCCTTGGATGTTGTGTTTCGGGTCGATGGCAGCGACGGACATAGGATTCTCCTCGAAGTTCCCGGCCCTGAAAGGGCAAATGCGGCTTGGTTATCCTTTACATAGAGGATTTCGGACAAATTGGTAGTCACACCGTAGCCACAGGCGGTATTCGCCCCATGCGGGACTGGCGGTTTTTGCTGGAATTCAGGCTGTATTGTTGGCGCCGCCATCGACCGCCAGGAGCTGGCCGGTCATGAAATCGCTGTCACTGGAGCAAAGGTAAATCAAACTTCCCAGCAGGTCCTCCGGGAACTGGTCGCGCTTGATGGCTCGGCGCTGGATCGCGGCGGCCTTGGACTGTTCAACGTGCACCGCATTGGTCAGGCCGGTGTCGCTCAAGGTGTAGCCGGGCGCCAAAGTGTTGACCCGGATGCCATACACCCCGAGCTCGCGCGACATGCATCGGGTGAATGCCGTCACCGCGCCCTTCGAGGTCACGTAATGCGAGAAATCGGGTATCCCGCGAGCGACCGTGCCGGAGCCGATGTTGACGATCTTGCCGTATTTTCGGGCAATCATATGCGGGGCCACGTGCTTGACCATCAGGAACGGCCCGCGGATGTTGATGCCCATCACCTTGTCCCAAAGCTCCACGTCGATCTCGGTGACCTTCAGCGTCGGCAGCGGCGCATAGAGCGCGGCATTGTTGATCAGGATATCGATCTTGCCGAACCGCTCGACGGTCTTATCGACCAGCGCCTTGCACTGTGCCTCGTCGCTGACGTCGAACACCACGCTGTCGGTTGAGTTGCTGCCGTGCTTGGCGGCGATCTCGGCGGCGAGTTGGCTGCCGTCGGCGATGTCGGCGATCATCACCTGGGCGCCCTCGGCGGCGAGCGCTTTGGAATAATGGACGCCGATCCCCTTCGCGCCGCCGGTAACGATCGCGGTGCGCCCTTCGAGCCTTGCCATGACCTTCACTCCTGCTGGCATCAGGCGAAACGTTAGGGCAGTGTGGCGGCCAGCGCCAGAGCGCGCCAACACGCGAGGACGGGGACGGAAATGCCGAAGGTCAGCCAGGACAAGCTCGCCATCCGCGAGTTGATCGAAAACTGGGCGGTGTGGCGCGACAGCCTGCAATGGGACCGTTTCCGCACCATCTGGCATCCGGAAGGCCGGATGTGGGCAACCTGGTTTCAGGGCACCTACGAGGAGTTCATCGCGGCCAACCGCGAGGGCTACAAGCGCGGCGTGCGCATCTATCACTTCCTCGGCGGCTCCTCGATCGACATCAAGGGCAAGCGCGCCATCGCCCAGACGAAAATGTCGATCTCGCAGCGCGCCGTGGTCGAGGGCGTGGAATGTGATGTGATCTGCATCGGCCGGTTCTATGACTTCCTGGAGAAGCGCAAGGGCCAATGGGGACTGGTGTGGCGCCGCCTCACCTACGAAAAGGACCAGATCACGCCGGTCGATCCGACCAAGGCGCCAAAGCTCGATCCGAAACTGCTGGCGCGTTTTCCGGTGGGCTACCGCCATCTCGCCTATCTGCAGACCCAGGTCGGCTACAAGGTGAAAGCAGACATGCCGGGCGTCGATGGGCCCGAGACCGACGCGCTCTATATGCTCGGCGCCAACTGGCTCAAGGGCAGCAAGAAGATCGGGTGGTGAGTCACGGTCCCGGAGCCTTGCGCCACCCGGCACAATCCATCGAAATGAACTGAAAATCACGCCAAGGGGGATGCCATGTCGTGGGCTGACAAATTCAACCTGCTAAATCCGATTGTCGATCTGCGCCTGATCTGTGCGCTGTTCTTCATTCCGCATGTGGTCGGCAAGTTCACCGAACCGGCGACCTTGGGATTCTTCAAGGCCGCCAAATTCAATCCGCCTGCGACCTGGATGTATGTTGCTGGCATTATCGAAACGATCCTCACCGCCGCGCTGGTGTTCGACTTCTACACCCCCTATGTCGCGGCCATCGCCGCGGCCCATCTTTTCGTCGCAGGCGCCGCCACCTACAAGGTCACCAAGAAATGGATATGGGTAATCGGCGGCATTGAATATTGCGTGTTCTGGATGCTCACCTGCGTCGTGCTCGCCATGCTGACGTGGCCCAAATAAAAGGGCGCAAATCCAGCTTGGCGCAGCAACGCTGACCGAACTGATTGGAAACTGGAATAACGCATGATCAATGCAGCGGTGATCGGCTTCGGCACTTGGGGCCGCACGATGGTGGAATCGCTTGAAGACGGCAATCCGCCGATTCGCATCACCACCGTCCAAACCCGCACGTTGAAACCGGACGACGAAGCCTTCGCCAAGCAGCATTCGCTCAGTATCGCAAAGAGCTACGACGATATTCTGGCTGATCCCAAGATCGACGCGGTGCTGCTGGCCACTCCGGCGTCCGGCCACCTCAAGCAGATCGAGGCCGCCGCGGCCGCGGGCAAGCATGTCTATTGCGAGAAGCCGTTCACCTTCACTAAGAAGGAAGCAGAACAGGCGATCGCGGCCATCCATAAGGCCAATCGCGTCGTTGGCGTCGGCTACAACCGGCGCTTCCACCCTGAGATGATCAAGCTGCACGATCGCATCAAGGCCGGCGAACTCGGCATCATCCAGCATATCGAAGCCAACATGACGTATCCCAACGCCTTGTTCCTGCCACCCACTGTGTGGCGCTCGAACAAGAGCGAAGCGCCGCTGGGTGGTCTCGCGCCGATGGGCGTCCACGCGCTGGATGCCATGGTTTATCTCTGCGGTGAAATTGACAGCGTCTACTGCCAAAGCTCGGCGCGCGTCGTGCAAAACGGCACGGACGACACCACCTCGATGCTGCTGCGGCTGAAGAACGGCGTTTCCGCCTATCTTGGTGTCATGACCACCACCGGACCAAGCTTCAGTTTTCAGGTGTTCGGCTCCAAGGGATGGGTCCGGATCGAGGGCGTCACCCATGTGGCGGGCGCGTCATCCGAAGAACGGCGAACCCGGCAATTCGGCACCTGCAAGTTCCTGCCCGTCAAAGGCCCGGTGGAAACATGGGAGGCCGAGCGGCTCGACATCGTTCGCGCGACATTCGATGCGTTCGCCACCGCCATCAACGGAGGAGCGCCCTTCCCGATTCCGCCGGAGCAGATCATTCACGACTCGGCGGTGAGCGAAGCGGTGATCCGCTCGGCATCCACGGGCCAAGTCGAAAAAGTAAAATGAAGCTGGAATACACAACAGCCGTTCGTCCCCGCAGAAGCGGGGACCCAGGGCCGCAAGCCTCGCTTGGAGTCCTGAATTCCCGCGTGCGCGGGAATGAACGGAAAATGGAGTAACACGCGGAGCAAAAATGGACCTCGGCAAGGGCCTCGGCCACCTGACCTATTCGACCCTCGTGCATCCCGGCGACACCTGGGAGGACATGTGGACCTCGCTCACCACCTACGTGCCGCAGGTGCAGAAGCGCGTCTGTCCGACCGCGCCGTTTGGGGTATCGCTGCGGCTGTCGAATTCGTCGGCCTCGACGCTGGTGAACAGCAAGCCCGAGCGCGACAAGCTGAAGAGCTTCCTCGCCGACAACAACATGTACCTCTACACCGTGAACGCCTTCCCATACGGGCCGTTCAAGAACCAGATCGTCAAGGAACAGGTCTACGAGCCGGACTGGCGCTCGGAGGAGCGCACCCAATACACCATGAACGTCGCCGAAATTCTGGCCGACGTGGTGCCGGCGGGCATCTCGCCCTCGATCCAAAGCGCGCCGCTGGGCTTCAAGCCGAACGTCACCGGCAAGGCCGTGGTCGACAGCTACACCGAGCACGTCATGCGGGTCGCCGCGCGCCTGATCGACCTCAAGAAGCGCACCGGCCGCACCGTGACCCTGGCGCTCGAGCCGGAGCCGTTCTGCTTCCTGGAAACCACCGACGAGACGGTCGATTACTTCGCCAACCACCTCTACACGGGCAAATCCGCAGAGATGCTGGCGAAGTTCTCGGGTCTGCCGATTTCCGAAGCCATCATCGCTCAGCGCGAATTCATCGGCATGGTGTTCGACATCTGCCACCAGGCGGTGGTGTACGAAGACATCGCGGTGTCGCTGCAGAAACTCGTCGATGCCGGCATCCCGATCTTCAAGCTGCAAGAGGCCGCGGCCTTGCGGATTCCGAACGTGACGCAGAAGAACGTCGACACGCTCAGGCGCTACGCCAAGACCATCTATCTCACCCAGACCGTCGAGAAGAAGGACGGCAAGCTCAACCGCTTCCTCAATCTCGAAGACGCCTTCAAGGCGTGGGAGGAGAACCCCGGCCCGCGCGAATGGCGCACGCATTTCCACGTGCCGGTGTTCCTCGACGATCTCGGCGAATTCGGCACCACCCGCTTCGCCATCGAGGACGCTCTGAAATTCCACAAGGCGAAGCCGCTGTCGCGCCAACTCGAAATCGAGACCTACACCTGGGACGTTCTGCCGGACCATCTGAAGACCGGCGACATCGTCGATTATGTCTCGCGCGAACTCGAATGGGTCCGCGGGCAGCTTCTCTAACGTGACATCAATAGCGAGGGTCTTGCCATGAAGGTCGGTTTCATCGGGACGGGCCGCATGGGCCAGGCCATGGTCCGCCGCCTGCTCGAAGCAGGGCACGACGTCGGCATCTACAACCGCACTCCCGAAAAAGCGAAGCCGCTCGCGGAAGCCGGCGCAAGGATCGTTGCCTCCATCGCGGACGCCACTCGCTACGGCGACCTCATCTATACGATGCTCGCCGACGACGCCGCGCTGGAAGATGTCGTGTTTCGCAATGGACTGCTGGATTCGCTGCCCAAGGGCGGTATCCATGTTTGCGCCGGGACCCACGGCATTCCCGTCATCCGGCGGCTCAAGCAGGCGCATGCCGAAAGGGGTCAGCTTCTGGTCGCCGCTCCCATGATGGGCCGGCCCGAACTGGTGTCCGCCGGTACGGCCGGTGTGTTCGCCTCCGGTCCCGCCGGCGCTGTGGCCAAGTGCAAGCCGCTGTTCGAGGCAATTTCGCGCCGGACTTTTGAAGGCGGAGCCGATCCGGAAGCGGCCCCCGCCATGAAGATCGCCAACAACTTTGTGCTCGGCTGCGCGATGGAGGCGATGGGCGAAGGCTTCGCCCTCACCCGCAAGTACGGCGTGGACACAAGCGTGTTCTACGACGTGATGACCGATGGCCTGTTCAACTGCTCGGCCTACAAGGTCTACGGCAAGATCATGGTCGATGAGAGCTACTCCAAGGTCGGGCAGATGGCGGTGCTGGGCTTGAAGGACGCCAATCTTGCGCTCGAAGCCGGTCACATCGCGAGCGTGCCGCTGCCGAGCGGCAACGTCTGGCGCGACCGGCTGATCGGCGCGGTCGCCCATGGCGACGGCGACAAGGACTGGGCGGTGATGGCGCTTGAACAGGCGCGCGCCAGCGGGCTGGCGTAGCGCATGATCCCGAAAAGTGGGAACCGGTTTTAGGGATCATGCGACCAATGAGGCAACCATGAGCACCGCATTCGACTTCACTCCCTTGCTGCCGGCCGGTCTCCCGGCGCCCGCGGTCAAATTCACCGGCCTGCCGAAATACAACTTCACCGGCGGCAACAACGACGGCGACGAGTTGCCGCTCGATGGCCTGGTCGCGGCGGCCAGTGCCGTGCTCCAGCGCGAAGGCCGCACTCTCGCGACCTATGGCCTGGCCAGCGGCCCGCAAGGTTATCGCCCGCTGCGAGATTTCCTGGTTGATAAGCTCAAGCGCGTCGCCGGCATCACCTGCACCGCCGATGAAATTCTGGTGACGTCCGGCTCGTTGCAGGCGCTCGACCTCGTGAACGGCGTTCTCCTGGCACGCGGCGATACCGTCATCATCGAGCAGGACTGCTACCAGGGTTCGATCAACCGGCTGACCAAGCTCGGCGTCGACATCGTCGGCATCCCGCTCGACGGTGACGGAATGCGGATCGATGCCCTCGCCGGCGCGCTCGAAGACCTCAAGCGCCGCGGCATCCGCGCGAAGTACATCTACACGGTGCCGACGGTGCAGAATCCCACCGGCACGATCCTCCCGGAAGCCCGCCGCGCGGAAATGCTGAAGCTCGCCGAGGCGCATGGCGTGCCGATCTTCGAAGACGACTGCTACGCCGACTTGATTTGGGACCACAAGCGGCCGCCCGCGCTGCACGCCATGAGCCGGTCGGCCAACGTCATCCACATCGGCTCGTTCTCGAAATCGATCGCGCCGGCCCTGCGCGTCGGATACATCGTAGCGCCCTGGGCGATGATCGCCCGCATGCTGTCGATCAAGACCGACGCCGGCTCCGGCGCCGTCGAGCAAATGATGCTGGCGGAATATTGCGTGCCGCATTTCGCCGCGCACATTCCCGAATTGACGCGGGGCCTACGCAAGAAGCTCGACACCTTGATGGAATCGCTGAACGAGCATTTCGGCACTGCGGCCGAATTCGAGGTGCCCAAGGGCGGCATTTTCCTGTGGGTCAAGCTGCCCGACAACGTCGATACGCTGACGCTCTATCAGGCCGCGCTCAAGGCTGGCGTCGCCATCAACCCTGGTCCGGAGTGGTCTATAAACAAGGACCACAGCCGGAGCCGGATGCGGCTCTGCTTTGCCAGCCCCAGCCATGATGAGATCCGCGAGGGCATCGCGGCTCTCGCGGAGGTCTGTCACAAGGAGTTCGGCGTACCGGCGCGCATCTCAAACGTTGCGCGCGCTGGCGGAGGCTCTTGAGCGAGCCGACGCGCGTTAGCGCGACAGGGGGCTCTGCGCATTGGCGCAGGCGACCTTCGCGTTGATTGCCGGATCTTCCGGCAGTTTCACCCAGTCCTCACCGCCGCAGATCAGGCCGCCCAATACGCAGCCTTTAATCTGGAGTTTGCCCGACGGCAGCACCACCATCTTGGACTTGTAGACCTTGCCGTTGCGCGGATTGTAGATTTCGCCCTCATAGCGATCTTCCCCGACCGGCTTCATGCCGATGAGGATCGGTGTGCCGACCAGCGGCTTGCCGTGCCTGGCCGGGTTTGGATTCTCGGTGTCGTTCTTCGGAGCCTTCTGCCAGCCGACAAAGACCCACATCTGGCCGCCGCACTTCTGAATCTTGATCCGTCCGGTCTGGTCCTCGACCAGCCACAAGCCTTCGGGGCTGGCGGCTTTCGCGGCCGGGGACAGCACGATGGCGAAAACAGCGAGCAACGGAAGCAACAAACAGCGGAACAACATCAATAGCCCCCTTGGATACGGTCAAACAAATTATGGCTCATCAGGAAAACGAGTGGGTGAATCTGATGGGGAATGCGGCCTGAAGGCCTATGGATACTGGGTTTTCGGGGTTTCGTAAGGCGGTTGAATTGGGCATCATTTCCCGATGGCCAACTCATCGAAGCGACAGCGG
>JAPLPD010000268.1:0-9808 GCA_026400395.1 Alphaproteobacteria bacterium
GGAAGTCCGCCGCATCGCCATCAGACTTGCTCGAAAGCGAATTCAACCCGCGCATGTCATCTCATGGTCATTCTGGCGACGGGCTCACCAGGCTGACGCTCAACGCGCTCACCTCAAAGCAAGAAGGCAACTGTAATGCTAAGGCCGCTTAAGCATCAACGTGAGGTCGCGCGGATCGAGATAGTTGAGCATTGCTCTCGCACGCTCATCGAGCATGTCCGGGTCAATGCTGCTGGACTGCAGCAGTTTGACCCGGCGTTGCCAATCAGCGCGCTCCTGCTTCAGGCGGCCAAGTTCCCCGGCCAGGCTGGCAAACTGCTGGTCGAGGTCCTGCTGTGCCCGCAGCCCGTGATTCCCGGTGTAGGCATTGACGCCGAAATAGCCAATCACCAGCGCGCAACCCACGTAGAGGCCAAGCGTGCTCAGAACGGTCCGCAATTTTCGCCGGGTGACCATGCCGGTAAAATGCGGTGATCCGCGTTAAGGCAGCGTTACTGGCGCAAAATGGCGCATAAAAATCGCCGGTCCAGTTAGCGCCCGTACGCCTTGATCGCGGCCCGGCCGAGGTACTTGGCCTGCGAGCCCAGTTCCTGCTCGATGCGCAGCAACTGGTTGTATTTGGCGGTGCGGTCGGAGCGCGCCACCGAGCCGGTCTTGATCTGCCCGCAATTGGTGGCGACGGCGAGGTCGGCGATAGTCGAATCCTCAGTCTCGCCGGAACGGTGTGACATGACCGCGGTGAAGCCGGCCTTGTGCGCGGTCTCGACGGCTGACAGAGCCTCGGTCAGCGTGCCGATCTGGTTGACCTTCACCAGGATCGAGTTGCCCAAACCTTTCTCAATGCAGGTGTTCAGCCGCTTGACGTTGGTGACCATGAGGTCGTCGCCGACGAGTTGGCATTTTTTACCGATCAGGTCGGTGACCCGCTTCCAGCCTTCGAAATCGTCCTCGGCCATGCCGTCCTCGATCGAGGCGATCGGATAGCGCGCCGACAGTTCCGCGAGATATTGGGCTTGTTCTTCTTTAGAGCGGGTTTTTCCTTCTCCGTCATATACATAGGATCCATTCTTGAAGAATTCGTTTGCGGCGGGGTCGAGCGCCAGGACGATGTCCTCGCCGGGCCTGTAGCCGGCCGTTTCGATCGCCTTCATGACGAAACTCAAAGCCTCCTCCGCCGACTTCAGATTCGGCGCAAAGCCTCCCTCGTCGCCGACGTTGGTGTTGTGGCCTTGGTCGTGAAGCGCCTTCTTCAGGGTCTGGAACACCTCGACACCCATGCGCAGCCCTTCAGAAAAGGTCTCTGCGCCGACCGGCATGATCATAAATTCCTGGAAGTCGATCGGGTTGTCGGCATGGACGCCACCGTTGACGATGTTCATCATCGGAGTCGGCAGCACACGCGCCTGGGTCCCGCCGACATAGCGATAGAGCGGCATATTGCTGGCCGAGGCGGCGGCCTTGGCCACCGCCAGCGACACGCCGAGAATGGCGTTGGCGCCAAGCCGCGCCTTGTTCGGGGTGCCGTCGAGGGCGATCATCGTCTCGTCGATCGCGCCTTGCGCCTCGGCGTCCATGCCGCCAATGGCGTCGAAAATCTCCGCCTCGACGGCAGCCACGGCCTTGCGCACGCCCTTGCCCAAATAACGGGACTTGTCGCCGTCCCGCAGTTCAACAGCCTCGTGGGCGCCGGTCGAGGCGCCGGACGGAACCGCCGCGCGGCCGCGCGAACCGTCCTCGAGGATAACGTCGACCTCAACGGTCGGGTTGCCGCGGCTGTCGAGCACTTCGCGGGCGATGATGTCGGTGATGGCGGTCATGAGGGCTCCGGGCGTTCGCGCCGCTTCTAGCGGATCGCCCGCCAGCCGGAAAGCCCACCGTCAGCGGTCAAGAACCCTGGTGACCGCGAGAAAAAGGCGGTCGTCGCCTTCGAAACCACGCACCTTCATGCCGACAACCACCGCGAGCGTGATTTTGCCGTCGGGCCGGTCGAAGGCGTGCACTTCGGCTATCCCGTAGCCGGTGGCGCAGAAGCGCGAGGCCGGGACGGTCTTGTCATCGTTGAGCACAAATGTACGGCGGCCCTGCTCCAGCGTCAGGCGAAAGCCTGCCCCCTTCTGCCAGTCCACCTCCTGGGAGCAGGAGCCTGCTCCCTTATGCGCGCCGGTCCTGGACGTCTTCGGCCAGGTGAATTCCTTGATGTCGAGCTTCAATGCGAGATCGCCAAGCGCCGGGTGCTTGGCGGTCAGAGATTGGGCACCCGCGGTCGGCCCGCCGGAGCCGGAATGGGCTTCGCCAGTGCGTGCATCGTCCGCGCGTGCCAGGACCGCGCCCGGCCTGGAAACGTCGAACCGTTTGATCAGGCTCTGGGAACGCTGCAACGCGCGCTTGAGCATCGCCTCGTACGCCGCCGCCTCATCGGCGTTGCCCTGATCGTCGATGATATCGACGCGCAGCGGCACGCCCGGCACAAAACGGTCGCGGCTGGTATCGATCACATAGGTTTCGGCCATGTAGTCACCGCCGTCGCCCTGCCCGCCGTACTGGATGAAGCCGAAATAGCGGCCGTCCGGCGAGAACCCGAGCACTTTGAGCGCGAGCGCCTCCATGGCCTGAGCGGGCACGATCCCCACCGCGAGCACGAGCGCCAGAGTTGCCATAGTTCGTCCGGCCGCGCTTAAGGGTGTCGCCATCCCGCATGAGTTGCGCGGAATCCCGCACCGGTTCATGGGGCCTGTTGACGCGGCGGCCGGACTCCGGCCTCTATGCGCGGATTATGCCCCAGAAATCCCTTCAACTCGGACGGCCCGTCCGCCTGCCCGCCTCGCCTGACGTGGCGATCCTCGACCGCGTGCCCAATCCGCACGCCGACACCAACTATGTTGCACGCTTTACCGCGCCGGAGTTCACCGTGCTTTGCCCGGTGACCGGCCAGCCTGATTTTGCGCATTTCGTAATCGATTACGCGCCGGGGCGATGGCTGCTGGAGTCGAAGTCGCTGAAGCTTTACCTGGCGAGCTTTCGCAACCAGGCCGCCTTCCACGAAGGCTGCACCGTGACGATCGGCAAGCGGGTCGCGGCGCTGCTCAAGCCGAAATGGTTTCGCATCGGCGGCTACTGGTATCCGCGCGGCGGCATACCGATTGACGTTTTCTGGCAGATGGGCCGGCTGCCCAAGGGTGTCTGGGTGCCGGACCAGGGAGTCGCGATCTATCGGGGCAGAGGCTGAGCGTCGGCCGGCGGCTTCACAAGCAGGTGCGCGCTGATGGCGCCGATCAGGATCATGGCGACGCCGGCGATCGACAGCGTCATCGGTGCGCCGATCCGCTCTAGCCCGATCCCATAAAGGATCGGACTGATGCCGCCGCCGATGAAGAACGAAAAGGTATGGAACGCCACCGCCGAGCTGCGCGCCGCCGGGGCAAACTCGGTGACATAGACCTGGATGCTGGCATGCAGCATGTAGAAACCGAAACCCATTGCGGCGAAGGCCAGCGCCTGCACCGGCCATGACGGCCCCGCGCCCACCACGAACAGACCGATCGCGGCCAGCGAGCCGCCGGCGGTCATGATCTGCTTCTGGCCGAGCCACCGCAGCAACTGCCGCACGCTCAGCGAATAGATCATGCCGCCGACCGCGAACGCTGCAACCACGAGGCCCGCGATGGTGGCCCGCGTCTCGCCGGACTTCGCCAGCAGCACGGCGACATAAGGAAAGATGCCGAACAGAAACAACGCTTCGAGGGCCACGGTCGCATAGCAAATGCGAGCAGCGCGGATCGCGAAGATGGCGCGGTTGCGCGCCAGCACCGAACGGATGTCGAGCGGTTGCCGGGGAGCGACCGGCAGATTGCGCATGCCGAAGTAGCCCAGCACCAGCGCCGCCACGGTGATGAATCCCAGAATGACAAACATGCCGCGCCAGTGGATCACATCGGCAACGACACCGGCGGCCGCCGCGCCCAGCAGGTTGCCAGCGATGGTGGCGGAGAGCAGCCGGCCGATCACCACCTGGCGCTGCTCGAGTGGCACGAAGTCCGAGATCATCGCCATGCCGATCGGAAAGCTGCCGCCGCAGGCCGCGCCGGCGGCAATGCGCAGCAAGAACAGCAGCCGGAAGTCCGTCACCACCGCGAAAAGAAACGACGACACCGCCAGCACCGCCAGACAGATCAGCATCATGCGGGGCTTGCCGAAAGCGTCCGCCATCGGGCCGAGCACCGGCTGTACCAGACCATAGGCGGCGAAACCGGCCGCTAGCAGCGCCGCCGTGGTTTCCGCAATCGCAAAATCCGCCGCGATCTGCGGCACCACCGGATCGATCGCCCGCACGCTGAGCGCAGATGCGAAGATCAGGAATGAGACAATGTTGAGCGTGCGGTTCATCGCCGTCAGACCCGCCGGCGCAGCGTCTGCGAACAGACGAGACCTATGCCTGCCACCACCACTCCACCGAACAGAATGGTCGGCTCCGGGCCACCGTGGTCAAACCCAAATCCATAAACGACGGGACCGATGGCCTGCCCGAGATAGAACGACGATGAGTGCAGCGAAGCCGCAGCGCCGCGCGCCGTCTGCGAGAGATCGGTCACGTGGACCTGGATGCAGGAATGCAGAAGGTAGAAGCCCAGGCCGAATGAACCGTACACCGCCATCTGGACCTGCCACGACAAATGCGCCGCCAATAGCGCAAGGCCAACCCCTGCGATCGCCCCGCCGATCAGCATCAGTTGACCTTGCGGGATCGCCCGAACCAGATAGGGCACACCGATCGAATACAGGATGCCGCCAATCGCAAAGCAGGCGATCAGCAGACCGGCGATCGACGCCCGAGTCTCGCCGATGCTCATCAGCAGCACGCCCACGTAGGGAAACAGCCCGTGGATGAAGATCGCTTCGAAGAACACGGCGCCGAAGCAGAATTTGGCGCGCGGATCGGCGAACACGCCGCGAAAATTGGCGATCACCGCGGCGCGGCTGAACGGCGGCGGCTTGGCCAAGGTGGTGTTGCGCAGCGCCCAAAACGCCAGCACGGCAACCACCAGCGAAAACGTGCCGAGAATTCCGAACACCCCGCGCCAGCCGAACAGATCGCCGATCACGCCGGCGATCGAGGCGCCCAGCACGTTGGCGGTGAGCGCGATGCCGAGCAGCCGCGCGATAGCGACCTGCCGCTGGTTGATCGGCACGAGATCGCCGAGCAGCGCCATTGCGACCGGAAACACGCCGCCGGCAACGAGCCCGGCCACGATTCGCATCGCAACCAGCAGGGTGAAATTCGTTGCGAATACGCAAACCAGCGACGCAAGCGCCATCACCAACACGCAGGCGTTCATCAACTTGGTGCGCCCGAAAAAATCGCCGGTGACGCCGAGCACCGGCTGGATCAGCGCATAGGGAAACGCGAATGCGGTCGACAGCAACGCCGCCGTCTTCACATCGATGGCGAGGTCGGCCGCGATCATCGGAATGACCGGATCGACGGCGCGAGTGAAGATCGTCTGGGCGAAGACGACGAGGGCTACGATTTTGAAGATCGGCGGGATGGCGCGCCTCGATTAGTTGTCTTTGAGCATCTTCGTATTTCCGAAAACCGATGCCCGCTTTCCGGATTTGCTCTCAGCTTTTGGCGAGGCGGTCGAATTCCATCAGCCGGCGCAGCAGCCCTTCCATCTCCTTGAGCGGAACCATGTTCGGTCCGTCGGACGGCGCCCGGTCGGGATCCTGGTGCGTCTCGATGAACACACCGGCCACGCCGACCGCAACCGCCGCGCGCGCCAGCACCGGCACGAACTCACGCTCCCCGCCCGATGTGGTGCCCTGCCCGCCGGGCTGCTGCACCGAATGGGTGGCGTCGAAGATCACCGGCGCGCCGGTGTCGCGGGCGAGGATCGGCAGCGCGCGCATGTCGGACACCAGCGTGTTGTAGCCGAATGACGCGCCGCGTTCGGTCACCAGCACGTTGCGGTTGCCGACGGCGGTAATTTTGGCCACCACGTTCTTCATGTCCCACGGCGCCAGAAATTGGCCCTTCTTGACGTTGACGGTCTTGCCCGTCTTTGCCGCGGCAATCAGCAGATCGGTCTGCCGGCAGAGGAATGCCGGAATTTGCAGCACGTCCACCGCCGGCGCGACGCGGGCGCATTGCTCGATCTCGTGCACATCGGTCAGCACCGGCAGGCCGAGGCTGTCGCGGATATCGGCAAAGATCGGCAGCGCCTGATCGAGTCCCATGCCGCGCGCACTTTTTGTGCTGGTGCGGTTGGCCTTGTCGAACGAGGTTTTGTAGACGAGGCCGATCTTCAGTCGGCCCGCGATTTCCTTCAGCGCTTGCGCCATTTCCATGGCATGGGCGCGGCTCTCCAGCGCGCACGGTCCGGCGATCAGCGTCAACGGCAGGCGGTTGCCGAAGCGCGCGCTGCCCACCTCGACGATCGAATTGGGAATGAGATCAGCGTTCATGGTCTGGCCGTCCTTGAGCCGGACCATGGCCGTCCGCGATTGCGGGGTCAACGGTCCGGCCCGATCGAGACGGGGAGCACATGGCTGCCGGCGGATCAGCGAATGGCGGAGAACGCCGTCGGCCGCAGGATCGTCGTCTTGATATTGGCGATCAGCAACCCGTCTTTCTCGCTCTCGTCGCGCGCCTTGTGCCATTCGGCATCGGCCTGGAATGCGTTCCATTTCTGCTCGCGCTCGGCCAGCGATTCCCAAGCCAGCAGGTAGTGCAGATCGTTGTTGCCGTCGCCGATCAGCACCGTCCAGAAGCCGGTCGGCCGGATGCCGTGCTTCTTCCAGATATCGATGGTCTTGGTCTCGAAGCGCTTGAGCAGCGCCGGCAGCTTGCCGGGGATGCACTGGTAGATGCGTTGCTCGTAGATCATGGCCGTTCCCTCCGTTGGCGACATTCGAAAACGACGATGCCCGGCGACGGGCCGGGCACATCGAACAAACCGCAAGGCGGCAGAGTATCACACCAGCCGGCACAAGGTCCTCAAGAAACGACATTTCTGATGTAATATCCGGCGCTTGCATTAGATTATAGCTACCCACACTTATTGCCAAATGGCATTTGGCAACATCCTTGGCAACATTTAGCAAATCTCAGTTTACCACAGATTTTGTCGGTCTTATTGCCGTGAATTAAGAAGGATCGGCCAAGCTGCTAACCTATGACAATGCGCGACAACGAAGGCTTCGAGATCCGCCACAACGGCGTTCCGCGATCCTACCGGGACACGAAGGCTGCCGCCTACGACGCCGCACGCTTCGCCAAGGGCCAGAACAGGGGCGACATCATCGAGATTGTCGATCGCTCGACCGGTGCGAAGCTAATCATGCTTGAGGATGGCCGGACGGGGTGAGGTTACAGCAGGCCAACCGGCATCGCCCGTTCTTCATTGCCGGAGACTGACACAGGCTTACGCGTCGTGTCCGCGCGCTCAGTGTGCCCCCCAAATAAATAGCGCAGGGGCGATAGCGTTCCCGCACAGGCTTCACCATAACATCGCAACCGGCTTGTATCGCCGCCAATCCGGCGTAAACGTCGCGTCGACGGAGAGCGCGCTTGGTATTCAACGGCGAGGGCCGCGGGCGGTACGGAGACCGTGGCGCGAAAGCAACATCCGAAGCGCCGGAGCGCAGGTCAGAGCGCCCGTCGATCGGACTTGCGCTCGGCGGCGGCGGCGCGCGCGGCTTCGCCCATATCGGTGTGATCCGCACCCTGCTCGCCCACGGCATCGAGCCAGACATCATTGTCGGCACTTCGATCGGTGCCGTGGTCGGCGGCTGTCATGCCGCCGGCCGGCTCGATATCATCGAGGAGTGGGCGCGCGGTCTGACCAAGCGCAGCATCCTCGGTTATCTCGATATCAGCCTGACGGGCGGAGGCTTAATCGGCGGCGGCAAGCTCGCGTCACGACTGCAAGAAAAACTCGGCAACACGTCAATCGAGGCTCTGCCGACCCGCTTTGCCACTATCGCAACTGAGGTTGGGACGGGTCACGAAATCTGGCTGACGCGAGGCCGATTGGTCGATGCGATGCGCGCCTCCTATGCGCTGCCAGGGATTTTTCCTCCGGTCTATCTTGATGGCCGCTGGCTCGTCGACGGCGCGCTGGTCAATCCGGTGCCGGTATCGGCGGCGCGCGTGCTCGGAGCGCGACTCGTCATTGCGGTCAATGTCAACTCCGACATTCTCGGCCGTAGCATGATCATGGCCGGCGCAAGCGCCGATCCTCCGCTGGAGGATCACACACCGGAGCGACGGGGCCTGCGCACGTTATTCGGGACCGAGAACCTTCTCAGGCGTCAGTTCGTCGGCGGCACCCGCCGCCCCGGCATTCCGACGGTGATGGTGGACGCCTTCAACATCATGCAGGACCGCATTGCGCGGGCGCGGCTCGCGGGCGATCCGCCGGATGTCATGGTCAATCCACGGCTCGGCCACGTTGGCTGGTTCGATTTCCACCGCGCGCAGGAGGCCATCGAGGTGGGCGCTCGTGTGACCGAGCGCGCGCTGGAAGAGATCGGTGAAGCGGTAGCGGCGCTTGCTCCACGGCCGGCACCAGTAACGCCGGCCGTGAGGTAGCCGCCCATTAACGTGCGCCCGCTACTTTGGCTCGGCAATCACAGAACGCAATCAGAGAAAAAGGCTAGCCGGGTCTAGGGGCGAATACGGATGACGGGGGCCAATCTTGGCCCTCGTTTTCGTTTGTCTCACCTACGCATCTTGGCTTGGTGGCGGAGTGGATAGTCCGCTGTACAGCCACTCGGATCAGCAGCGAGGAGGCTCCGATATCGTCCCACGGAATGGTGCCGGTGCCGCGGATTTCATCCGTGCAGAAAAACCAAGCGCCTCGGCGCCATCGTCTTGGCTTTGAGCCAACGCGGTCCTTGCATGAGGTGCGTCACTCTGGCGAGCGTTGATGGGGCGGAAATAATTGTCAGGGTCGTCTGAGAGGCGGGAGGCGCAACCCGAGAGCGTGACCAAAGCACTCGTAGATCGTGCGATGGAAAGTACGAGCCGGGTAATTGTGGGCCGCATGGTCTGGTACTCCACCCCGGCGACTTGATGGGCAAAGCCGCCGGGGTCACTCGGTACAGGGCAGAGCTAGACGGGTGAGCGCCTGCAACAGTACTTATTTGCTGTTTGCGCCTTTACCGTTCCATTATCCCTCGGCTTCTTCTTTTAAAGCCGGCCGCCTGAATAAGCTCAGCCGGATGTCTCAAAACCGGGCCGCGGTACAATCGGGGCCGCTGAATGAGCGGGGGTAGGTAATGCCATACGAGTGGTATTACGCGAGCGGGGGCTCTCAATCGGGCCCTTTTTCGACCGAACAAGTTGGGGCGCGGCTCGCGGCAGACGGCTTTCCAGCTGACGCGCTTGTCTGGCGTGAAGGATTTGAAAACTGGCGGCGTCCTGAAGAGGTCCCAGAGTTTCAACGCAAGCGTAAGTCGGTACCGCCGCCCTTGCCGCAAGCCTCGCCTCATCAACCCGGCACACCTTCTTATAAGTCGCCGCCGGTCGAAACCCTGGTGATGAATTTTAAGAGGAAACCTTTTGTAGGAATTGTCGGTGTGGTGGCAGCAGGAGCCATTGCGCTTCTTGTTGCCGGTCCCCTATTGGGAATTCTTAGTTTGTTGTTCCCCGAGCTTAGACTAACTTCACCTGCCGTCGTTCAGGCGCTCGGGGCTGGTTGTGCCGGATTTGCTATCATTTACGGTGGTCGATACATACGATTTCACGACAGAAATGGTTATGGCGTAAAATGGCTATTCAATAAGATATCGGCAAAGCTGCCAAGGAAAA
>JAPLPD010000268.1:9823-11918 GCA_026400395.1 Alphaproteobacteria bacterium
TGATCGGAATTGTGATCGTCGTTTTAAGTCTTCCATTTAAAAAATACGGTGGAGGATATCAGTACGGTGTACAGAAAACATTCTATTTCCTGACGAGAACCATATTTGAACCAAGCATCATGTTCAGGAACCATGACGATAGCAATAACCAAGTGTGGTTCTACATCGGGGCTATGAGTTTTATGTTCGGTCTGTTCCATTCGTTCCTCTACGTAGGAACGGTTGGCAAGATTTATTCGTGGATAAAGAACAGGTGATTTAGCAATTGGCGGCTGGTGGTAGCCCTACCGGGGAATTACCCCGAATAGTCGGGCACCCCCAATAAATACCCCGGCCACAATTCTTGGCGCGGCAAAGCCGAGTATGCCACGACATACGTTGTGTCGTTAGCAGGCGCAAACAGAAGTGTTGACCTGGCTGCATCAGTTAGGAACGGCCACCCCATGTGGATAGCCGCCGCACCTCATTCCTACCGCGCTGCCAATTCAGCGCGGTTGGCCGCCCGAGAGAACTCCTCCAACAACGACGCATCTACATCGTCGCCCAAGGCTGTCACCACGCTTCGTGACCAGGCCACATACTCCAGCCGACGTTCGACAGACCAATGTTCCGGCGGGCTCAACGCCACGGAGTTCATGTTGGAGATCTTGTCTGCGAGCTTCAATACCTTTGCCCGCGGCGTCTTCTTGTGAGCAGTTTCGACTTGAAGCCGTTTGCGTTCGGGCTTAGGCAAAGCCTTGTCGTCGGTAACTTCCATCACCAGTGAGGCCACGTCCTCACCGAACTCTGCCGCGATAACCTCACGCGGGATCTTCTGGTCTTCGATCGCATCGTGCAGTAGCGCCGCGATCACCAGGTTGGGGTCCCTGCCCTCCGATGCCGTGGCCACCATGGTCGCCACCTCGATCAGGTGGTTGACGTAGGGCTCCTGGTTGGCTCCCTTTCGGCGTTGGTTCATGTGCCATTTTGCTGCCGTGTCAGCGGCCTTCAACACGTTGATCCATTCCTTCATTCAGTCTCCTTTGGTTGGTTGCTTCAAATTCCAATGTCGCTGACCTCCATGCGCCCGCGGGCGTTTGCACCGAGAGCTTTGCCGTGAAAGGCAAACGCCGATGCAAGCCTCGGCGTCCGTCGATGATCGAGGGATTTCAGCCTGAACGTGGGAGCCGTCAGCGCGCCTGTCGTGGGAAGTACATTCCGACCGTTCCAAGCCCGGTCGATATCGGGCTCTAATACAAGAACAGCACGAGAAATCGCTTCCAACGGCGCTGCCGAAACACGCTCCAATCTGAGAGGTTCAAGGAGACCCAATATATAGGAAGCGAATGTTATGACATCAAGATTGGGGGCTACAGCAAGATTGCCGGGAGCCGCCGGTCATCAAAATGAAGCGGACACGAGAGGCGCGTCCCGGTACTGTTGTTTTGTCCTGGGGATGGCCCCCAAGCGGGTGACGCTTGGCGCGAGTATTGTTGCGTATTGGTGTTGGACTTTGCGCGCGCTTTCGTCGCGCAAAGTTTTCTGTTGCACTTGCCGCAGTATTTTTGGCGGTGTTTTCGCCCTCCTCATCCCGCGCTCAAGATGCCACTTGGGCTAATCCTGCGACACAACCGGGCGCCGGAGGAATTCCAGGCACTTTCGCTTTTAGCTCGGATGTAAACTGGACAAATCCAGCGACAACCCCGACGGGTACCGCTTTTTTTGGAACGTCTTCCACGACCTCGATCCAGGCTGGAGGCGGCCCTCTAGAAATTGGTGGCTGGACTTTCAACAATGGCGCGTCAGCTTACTCGTTCACCATCAATAGCGCGCTTTATTTCAACGGCGCCGGGATAGTCATCAACGGCGGCAGCGCCGACATCACTACGATTGCTGGTGGCGAAATACAATTCAGAAATGGAAGTATAGCGGGTAGTGCGATAGTCAACAACAATAGTGCAGTTAGTTTCTCGGACACAGCTACAGCCGGTGACGCGACCATAAAAACAAACAATGGCGCTGCAACGCGCTGAGCTATGCGGGATTTTGGGTGACGAGGTTGATCAGGCGGCGTGGTGAGCCGGCATTTCAGTGACCTCGATTCCGTTTTTGAATT
>JAPLPD010000302.1 GCA_026400395.1 Alphaproteobacteria bacterium
CGCCCGCCGAGGACGAGAAGACGCTCGACGCGCGCGTCGAGGCCGTCATCGCCGCCAGCGCCCTGAAAGCCGCCGCCCCTCCACCCGGCCAACGCGGATGTGGATAACGAGGGGCGACGCTACCGCTGTGAAGGCGCGCGTCCCCCCTCGTTACCCACAAACGCTCAGCCCCATCCAAAAGGGGACATTCTCATTGTGCGGAACGAGGGGACATTCTCATTGTGCGTTGACATGACCGGGGATTGGGGCGGCTTTCGGGCCGTCCAGGATGGCGGCGTCGTGGCCATACAGCCAGGCGATATGCTTGTAGGACCAGTCCGTCATGCCCTGGACCATGAGGGCGTCGCGCTCCACCTGGTCGGGCCCGTCCGGCATGTGAAACCGGGTCAGATTCTCCCATGAGACGTTCTGAACCCGCGTGGTTCGCGGCAACCGGACTGTTTCGTAGAGCTTGAGCGCCGCTTCGACATCGTCGCCGCATTGGACCAGCGCCGCCGTGATCGCTGCGGCATCTTCGATCGCCATTGCGCCGCCCTGGCCCATGAACGGGATCATCGGATGGCAGGCGTCCCCCAGCATGGTGATGCGCCCGAATGACCAGCGCGGGATCGGCGGGCGGTCCAGAACGGCCCAGATAAAGGTCTCGTCGACCGCGTCGATCACCTTCTGCACCTGCGGGTGGAAGCCCGCGTAGGCGGCGCGCAAATCCTCGATTTTGCCAGGCTCGGTCCAGGACTCGCTGATCCAGTCCTCCTGTTCGACGTGCCCGACGAAATTCAGCATCCGGCCCGCCGAGACGAAATAATGGATGAAGTGCCGGCCCGGGCCAAGGAACGCGGTGGACTCCGGCGGAATGTCGCGAACCTTCTCCGCCGGAATGAGCCCACGATAGGCGCGACAGGCGAACCGCGGCTTCTCCGCGCCGAGCAGTTCACGCCGGACCGCCGAGAAAATCCCGTCGGCGGCGATCAACACGTCGGCTTCGATCTCGATGCCGTCCTCGAACCGCGCCCGAACCTTATCCTGGTCCTGCTCGATGCCCACGCAGCGGTGGGACAGATGCACGCGTTCGCGGGGCACCGGCTTCGCCAGCAGCGCATGCAACTCGCCCCGATGGAAGATGTGATGCGGCGCGCCGAACTCTTTCTCGATGTCGGTGGCGAGCCGCGCCTTGGTCAGCGTGCGGCCGTCATCCCAGCGGCGCTGATGAAAGAACGGCGAACGGTACGCCACCCGGGCGCACTCCTCGCCGAGACCGAGCCGATTCAGGATGCGCGACGCATTCGGGCTGATGTTGAGGCCGGCGCCGACCTCGCTGAGAAGGCGCGACTGCTCGTAGATATGCACGTCGAAGCTGGCTTGCAGCAAGCTGATCGCGGCGGTGAGGCCGCCGATGCCGCCGCCGATGATGGCGACTTTCATATTCCGTTTCATCATGCGACGCGTTTGCCGCGCACTTGGTCGTACCCGGCTACGGCGCCCGCCCGGTCGGCCGCGGAGAACGGCGCCAGCGGCGGCTTCATGCGCGCCAGAGCCGGGTCGCCGTGGATGTGCGCGAGCAGCGCCTTTACCCCGGACACCAGCGGCTTGCCGTCGAACAGCTTGCGGATCGTCACAGCGTCGTCCAGCGCAGCATTGTCACCGGTGGCCCAGGCCCGCTGGCAGAGGTCGGCGTTGAGGTTCGCGGTGGCCGAAATGCAGCCTGCGAATGCGCCGCCGCGCGCTTCGAGCAGCACCGCTTCGGTGGACGGGAACACGTCGAGGCTCTTCGAGATCGCCGCGGCCTCGCGGGCGTAGTTCATGTCGCCGGAGGAATCCTTCAGTCCGGCGAGGCGGCTGCCGTAGGCGTCGAGCAGACGCTTCACCAGGGCGGCGTGCCAGTGCAGGCCGGACTGTTGCGGGTAGTGATAGAGATAGATCGGCAAGGGCTTCTGCGCGGTCGCTTTCATGATCGTGTCGATGTAGGCGACGAGGCCATCGTCCGGCACGCCTTTGTAATAGAACGGCGGCAGCACCAGCGCGCCGGCAAAGCCGAGCTCGGCGGCGTACCGGGTGAGCGCCACCGCGTCGGCCACGGCGGCGGCGCCGGTGCCAACCATCATGCGGTCGAGCGGCAGTCCGGCCGCCTTGTAGGCGTCCATCACGCGCTTGCGCTCGTCGAGCGAGAACGAAGTCGCCTCGCCGGTGGTGCCGAGCACGTTGAGGCCGTCGCAGCCATGATCGACGAGATACCGCGCCAGCTTGGTCGCGCGCGCCGTATCGGGTGAGCCGTCCTCGTTGACCGGGGTGGCGACGGCGGCGATCACGCCGCGAAGTTTGGTTGTCATGGTTCTCGCATCCTTTGGGCGGTCTTGGTGAGCCGATGGTCCGCAGTTCGGCTTACGCGGCGCGGGCGTCCATCAAAGCAGGATATCCTTACCCGCTTACATTGAACGCCGCGACCGCCGCCATGTTGACGAGCTGGCTGTCCTTGGCGCCGAGCGGCACGATCTGCACCGGACGGTCGAGTCCGACCAGCATCGGTCCGATCACGGTTGCACCGCCCAGTTCCTGCAGCATCTTTGTCGAGATCGACGCCGAGTGGAACGCCGGCATGATCAGCACGTTGGCGGGGCCGGTCAGCCGGCTGAACGGATAGGCCGCGGCGGCCTCCGGGTTGAGCGCCACGTCGGCGGCCATGTCGCCCTCGTACTCGAACTCGACGCGGCGCTGATCGAGAATTTTCACCGCTTCGATGACGCGGGCCGAGCGCTCGCCCTGCGGATGGCCGAACGTCGAAAACGCCAGCATGGCGACGCGCGGCTCATAGCCGAGCCGCTTGGCGACGCCGGCCGCTTCGATGGCGATTTCCGCAAGCTCCTGCGCGGTCGGCATTTCTGTGATCGCGGTGTCGGCGACCAGAACGGTGCGCCCACGCGAAAGGATCATCGACATGCCGATGACGCGGTGGCCGGGCTTCGGATCGATCACGCGCCGGATGTCTTCCAGCGCCACCGAATAGTTGCGGGTGACGCCCGTCACCAGCGCGTCGGCGTCGTTGAGCGCAACCATGCAGGCGGCGAAGCTGTTGCGGTCCTGGTTGATCAGCCGTTGCACGTCGCGGACCAGGTAGCCCTGCCGCTGCAGCCGCTCGTAGAGATAGGAGACGTAGTAGGAGTTTCGCTTCGACAGGGCGGCGTTGATGATCTCGATGCCCTTGCCGAGTTCGATGCCGAGCGCGGCTGCGCTCTGGCGGATCGGTTCTTCGCGGCCGACCAGCAGTGCGGTGCCGAGCCCGCCGCTCACGAAACTCTCGGCGGCGCGGATGACCTGCTCCTCCTCGCCCTCGGCGAACACCACGCGTTTGGGCGATTGGCGCAGCCGTTGGAACACGCGCTGCAGCACGCCCGCCACCGGATCGCGCCGCGCTTGCAGCGACTCGCGATAGGCATCCATGTCGGCGATCGGCTTGCGTGCCACGCCGGTGTCCATGGCGGCCTGCGCCACCGCCGGCGGCACATGCCAAATCAGCCGGGGATCGAACGGCACCGGGATGATGTACTCCGGGCCGAACTTCGGGCGAGCGCCATAGGCGGCGGCGACCTCGTCGGGCACGTCCTCGCGGGCGAGCGCCGCGAGTGCGCGGGCGGCGGCGATCTTCATCTCCATGTTGATGGTCTTGGCGCGCACGTCGAGCGCGCCGCGGAAGATGTAGGGAAAGCCCAGCACGTTGTTGACCTGGTTCGGGTAGTCCGAACGTCCGGTCGCCATGATGGCGTCGTCACGAACCTCCGCGACCTCTTCGGCGGTGATCTCCGGATCGGGGTTGGCCATGGCGAAAATGATCGGCTTCGGCGCCATGGAGGCGACCATCTCCTTGGTTACCGCGCCTTTTGCCGAAAGGCCGTAGAACACATCGGCGCCCTTCATGGCGTCGGCCAGCGTGCGCGCGTCCGTCTTCACCGCGTGCGCCGACTTCCACTGGTTCATGCCGTCGGTGCGACCCTGGTAAATCACGCCCTTGGTGTCGCAGAGCATCAGGTTCTCGTGCTTGAAGCCGATGGCTTCGAGCAGTTCGAGGCATGCGATGCCGGCGGCGCCTGCGCCGTTGCAGACGATCTTGGTGTCTTCCATCTTCCGCCCGGTGAGATAGAGCGAGTTTAGCAGGCCGGCGGTCGCGATGATCGCGGTGCCGTGCTGGTCGTCATGGAACACCGGAATGTCCATGAGCTCGCGCAGGCGCTGCTCGATGATGAAGCACTCCGGCGCCTTGATGTCCTCGAGATTGATGCCGCCCCAGCCGGCGCCGAGCAGCTTCACGCAGTTGATGATCTCGTCGGGGTCCTCGGAGGAAACGCAGAGGTCGATGGAATCGATGTCGGCGAAGCGCTTGAACAGGACGGCCTTGCCCTCCATCACCGGCTTTGCCGCCAGCGCGCCGCGATTGCCGAGTCCCAGGATCGCGGTGCCGTTGGTGATGACAGCGACGAAGTTGCCCTTCACCGTGTAGTCGTAGGCTTTGTCCGGATCGTCGGCGATGGCGAGCACCGGGATCGCGACGCCGGGCGAATAGGCCAGCGAGAGATCGCGCTGCGTCGCCATTGGCTTGGTGGCGACCACTTCGAGTTTGCCCGGGCGGCCGCGGCTGTGGAAGTCGAGCGCCTCCTGGTCGGTGAAGGTCGGCCGGTTGCTGTTGGATTTCTTCGCCATATCAATACTCTACCCCCGGCCACCGGGCCGTATGCCAAGGTTACCGGAACCCCCGGTGCAAGCTCAAGACGCCGTCCGCCGATAGACGCGTGGCACGGCGTCCTGTCGGGGGCATGACAGCCAGCGACAGGAAGCGGCGGCACACCCCGCTGTGGCGTCGGCGAGTATTGAACCGGCCACGCGGGCAGGGTAAGCGGTGCGCCAGCGGGGACGGCCCTGGGGATTCGGTCATGATTCGGTTCGTGTTGCGTTTTTTCGGGCTTTTGCTCCTCGCCCTGGGATTCATTTTCCTGGTTTATGACGGAATCCGCTCGATTTCGGATGGAAGCATCCTTCTCACCAAGACCAGCTACGTCTGGGTGGTGATCCACGAGCGCAGCCTGACGGCATTTCAGAGCATGATCGAGCGCAAGGCCGGTCCGGACATCTGGCAGGTGGTGCTCGGGCCGCTGCTCGATCAGCTGGCCTCAGCCATTTTCTGCCTGCTTGGGGTGGTCCTGATTGTGCTCGGTCGGAAGAAGAAGCCGCTGATCGGTTACGCCCGCGACTGAATCACCACGGGGCCAATAAACAACCGGCCCCGGGTTTCCCCGAGGCCGGTGCATTTTAAATCCTGTTGTTGAATGAGCTGTCCCGCTCGGCGCGGGCGCTCAGCGCGAGGCTGTGGCCGTCGTCGGGCCAGCTCTGCCAAGCCCGATCGCCACGTTGATCACGTAGGTCGCCTGCGGAGTGATGGTCACCGACATGCGGTTGCCGTTGGTGTTTACCGAAAGCGCCGCGTTGAAGCTGTCACCGCGAGCCTGCGCGGTGATGCGACCCCCTGCGACCCGGCCCGAGATCGTGCCGGAAACGCCGTATCCGGTCTCCTGCCATGTGCCGGAGATCTGGCCGCCGCGCTCGACCACGTTGCTGGTGAGTTCAACCTTGTAATTGTCGCTGGCGCAGCGGATTTGCAACGCCAGACTGCTGGCGGCCTGACCGTAAGTGTATGTTGCACGGCAACGCAGCTTCTCGTGGATGTCGTTGGTCAGATCGATCGTGCCGCTGCCGGTCCAGTTGCCGGCGATCGCCGCGAACGGGTGCGCCTTGGTCGGCGCTGAGGGCGAGATGGCGTCCTGTTCCGGCAGGCTCGAAACGTGCCCTTCCGGCACGACCTCCTGGGCGGCCGCCGGCCAGATCGCCAGCGACAGCAGGATGGCGGCGGCGCTGGCGCGGATGAATCTCGATGTCATGGATGGGTCCCCTTACGCTGCGAGCACGATACCTTGTGTTGGTGTATCGAAGCGACTGTTGGGTTCAAGCCCAACCGACTCCTGGTTAATCCTTCGGTGCAACGAACACGGAGCCGATGCCGCGCACGGTGCGAACTGCGTTCCCTGCGGACGTCGATCCATGGCCCCAAGGGCGTCGCAAATTCCAGTGACGCGGCTATTTCAATCCATCAACGCCGGCGCGTGCGATCTGAGCATCCTGCGACGACAGCACCCCGGATACGCCAATGGCGCCGATGATCTTGCCGTCCAAGAGGATCGGCACGCCGCCTTCGAGCGGCACGATGTCCTTGAGCGCCAGGAATCGCAGGCCCGAGCCGCCGGCGGAGATGGCATCGTCCAGCACCTTGGACGGCCGTTTGAACATCAGCGCCGTCTTGGCCTTGCCCTGTGCGATCTCGATTGAGGAGAGCTGCACGTCATCGCGACGGTGCAGCATGACGATGTTGCCGCCGCTGTCGATGATGCTGATCACCACCGCCCAGTTGTTCTTGGCGGCCTCGCCTTCGGCCGCATTCATGACCTTTCGGGCATCCTCGATCCCGATCGGCGGGCCATAGGACGGCGGCGGGGTCTGCGCCACAGCCGGCGCGGAAGCCAGGAAAACGAGCAAACAGGCGCCGGCAAGGGTCTTCAGCGTGGTCATTGGGCCTCCCCACGAACGAATATCATCCGCGGCAGCATAAGTTGTTGGACGCGGAAGGGAAACAGGGCCGATGCCGCTCGCGGCGCCGTGAAACCGAAGTAGCGCGGAATGGCTAGGTTGTGAGGCCGGATGGCGTTCCGAATTGCGGGATTCGGCCTATATAGGCGTGGTCATTTCAGGAGAACGAACGATGTTCATGTTCAAAAAGTCGCTCGACCTGCCCGGCAAGGATCAGGCGCTGCCCGGCCGGGCCGATCCGATCCGCACCGCGGCCAACCATTTCGTCAACGGCAACCCGCTGAAAGGGCCCTATCCGGCCGGTTCTGAGACCGCGATCTTCGGCTTCGGCTGCTTCTGGGGTGCCGAGCGGAAGTTCTGGGAGCTCGGCGACGGCATCTTTGCGACCGCGGTGGGTTATGCCGGCGGCCATACGCCCAACCCGACGTACGAGGAGGTTTGCTCCGGCCGCACCGGGCACAACGAGGTCGTGCTGGTGGTCTATGACCCCAAGAAGGTGTCCTACGAGAAGCTGCTCAAGACCTTCTGGGAGAATCACGATCCGACCCAGGGCATGCGCCAGGGCAACGACGTCGGTACCCAGTACCGGTCCGGCATCTACGCAACCACCCCGGCGCAAAAGAAAGCCGCCGAGGACTCCAAGGCGATGTACGGCAAGGCGCTGGCCGCCAAGCGCTTCGGTGCGATCACGACCGAGGTGATCGATGCTCCGCCGTTCTATTTCGCGGAGGATTACCACCAGCAGTATCTCGCCAAGAATCCGGCGGGCTATTGCGGGCTGGGCGGCACCGGCGTGTCTTGCCAGATCGGCACGGGCGTGACCGCGGCCGCGCACTGAGTTGCGACTAATTATCCGATCGAGGGTCGCGAGAGCGGCCCTTGATCGTTGTTACGGCCGGTTGCTGTCAGGCAGGCATGGTGACGAAACACCCGAGACAACATCCGCCATCGACGCTTCGCGGTCTGCTTCATCATGAGGCGGCCGGCGGTTTGATCCTGATGGCCTGCGCGGCGGCCGCCTTGATCGTGGCGAACTCGCCCGCGTCCGCACTTTATTCGGGGTTGCTCGCGCAACGCGTCGCGGGGCTGAGCATCCTGCACTGGATCAACGACGGGCTGATGGCCTTGTTCTTCGTGCTGGTCGGCCTAGAAATCAAACGCGAACTGTTGGATGGCCATCTTGCAAGTTGGCAGCACCGGCTGTTGCCGGGGATCGCAGCGGCGGGCGGGATGGTTGCGCCCGCGCTGATCTATCTGTTGCTGAATTTCTCGTCGCCCGAAACGATGCGCGGCTGGGCCATCCCGGCGGCGACCGATATCGCATTTTCGCTGGGCGTTCTCGCAATTCTAGGCTCGCGCGTGCCGGTGACGGTCAAAGTCTTCCTGACGGCGCTTGCGATCATCGACGATCTCGGCGCCATCGTGATCATCGCGCTGTTCTACGGCCACGACCAGTCGCCGGCGATGCTCGGTCTGGCCGCCGCTACGATGGCGGTGTTGATCGGACTCAACCGCTTCGGCGTGACACGCATTGCCGTCTACCTCCCATTCGGGAATTTGCTTTGGTACTTCGTGCTGCGATCGGGAGTTCACGCGACAATCGCCGGTGTACTTTTCGTCGTCACGGTCCCCTTGCAGCGCTCGCCAGGCCGGCCCGACGCAGCGGCCTCCGCGCTTCATCGGCTTGAGAACGCGCTGCATCCCTATGTGTCGTTTTTGATCCTGCCGGTGTTCGGTTTCGCCAAAGCGGGCGTCGCGCTTCACGGTGTCGGCCTCTCCGACCTGCTGAAGCCCGTTCCGCTCGGCTGCGCGCTAGGTCTGCTGGCCGGCAAGCAGATCGGCGTCTTTGGCAGCGTCTGGATCGCGGTGAAGCTTGGCTGGGCGAAGCGTCCCGCCGGCACGACCTGGCCGCAGCTCTACGGCATGGCCCTGCTGTGTGGAATAGGCTTCACCATGAGCCTGTTCATCGGTCTGCTGGCCTTCGAAGACAGCACGCTGCAGGATCAAACCAAGATCGGCGTGCTGGTGGGCTCGGTTCTCTCGGCTGTCGCGGGATGGACGGTGTTGCGAATGTCGCCGCGCCCGCCGCCGAAGCTCAAGGCTGAAACAATATCAGCCCAAACACCAAGAACATGACGAGGTGGACCGCGCCCTGCAGCATGTTGGTTCGGTCACCGCTGAAGGTCAGCGTTGAGACGATCAGCGTAACGGCGAGCAGCACCACCTGAGGCGGGTCCAGACCGAGCACTGTCGGTACGCCTTTGAGCACGCCGAGGATCAGCACCGCGGGAATGGTGAGGCCGATGGTGGCGAGCACCGAGCCCAGCGCGATATTGACGGCGCGCTGCAGCCGGTTGCGCAAGGTGGCCTGCATCGCTCCCATTGCTTCCGGAGCCAGCACCAGCACCGCCACGATAACGCCGACCAATCCAATCGGCGCGTTCGCCAGCTTCACCGTGTGTTCGACGATGTGGCCGAGTTGTTCGGTGAGATAGACCGCAGGTCCGAGGGTGAGCAACAGGCCAAGCAGGTGGAACGTAATCGAGCGGCCGCCTTCATGCGGTGCGTCAGGCAACGCGCTGCCGTCGGCTTCGACCGGGTCCTGGAAAAAGCTCTTGTGTCGAACCGTCTGCATCACGAGGAATACGCCATACAGCGCCAGCGTCAGCACGGCGATGGTGATCGACTGCCCCGTCGAGAGCGTGGGGCCGGGCGCCACCGTGAAGTTCGGCAGCACCAGCGCGAAGATCGAAAGCGGGATGACCACCGAAAGAAACGCCCGCGCGCCGGGCAGGTTGTAGCTCTGCTCGTGGTGCCGCAGCCCGCCAAGCAGCAGGCACAATCCGACGGTGCCGTTGAGCATGATCATGACCACCGCGAACACTGCGTCACGGGCCACCGGCGAACTGCCCGTTCCGGTCGCGATCGCGGTGACGATGAAGGCCACCTCGATGATCGTGACCGAGAGAGTGAGAATCAGCGTCCCGTAGGGCTCTCCCAGCTGTTCAGCGAGATGCTCGGCATGCCGAACCACGCCGAACGCCCCCCATAGGATCGCGCCGAACAGACAGCCGAACAGCGTCAGTGTCAGTCCGGGCCTGCCGGCGGCGGCCTGGAACCATCCGCCACCGAACGCCAGAAACACCGCGCCGGTGATCCAGACCGCCGGAACCTGCGCCTCTTTTCGCAACAACTGCAGCACGAACGAGACCCTCCGGCACGCTGGATGCTAGCGCGGTTTGGCGCCGCCCTAAGCCTTCATTAACCATAAGAATGTTAACCCGGCTTAACTTTTATAGGTCGGATTCGCATGCGGCTCTGTCGCCTTCCCATTGTCATTCTGGCCATTCTGGCCATGCTGGCGCTGACGGCCTGCGCGCCGCAGCCGCGCTACGCCGTCGCGCCGCAGGGGGCACTGGCTCGATCCGAACTCGACATGCGCATGTACGGCGCGCCGCAGCCGGCGTCCTACGCCGTGCGCCGCGTAACGCAGGTCGTGCCGGTCGCCGTGAGCTTCCAGGACGGTCCCTACACGCTCGACAGCGGCGACAAGCTGCGCATCGTGGTGTTCGGGCAGGACGCGATCTCCAACAACTACACCGTCGATGCCCAGGCCTGACCACCGCGCAACTGGGCGGCGCCATCGCCGGCCGGCTGAAATCGGGTTTCATCCGCGATCCGAGCGTCGCCGTCGAGATCGAAACCTACCGGCCGTTCTTCGTGTTCGGCGAGGTCACGTTTCCCGGCCAATACCCTTACGTTCCGAACATGACGGTCGAGAACGCCATCGCCATTGCCGGCGGCTTCACCCCGCGCGCCTTCAAGGAAAACATCACCATCACCCGCAAGGTGCAGGGCCTGCCCACCCGATCCAAGCTGCCGCTGCGGTATCCGCTGCGACCCGGTGACACCATCGAAGTCTCCGAACGCTGGTTCTGA
>JAPLPD010000225.1 GCA_026400395.1 Alphaproteobacteria bacterium
TACCTCAGCCGGGTGTCTCAACTATCCGTACCGTCCTGCGGGCGCTGACATTTCAGCAGCAGCAGGAATCCGAACACCCGCCGGTCAAGCGCGCACATCAAGCGGATCGCTGTCGCGATCAAGACGCGCGATGCGGAGGCGGCGGCGCAGGCCTGCATCGCCCAGGTCGAGCGATCCTCGAAGGTCGCGAAGCGCTTCCTTGGCGATTTAGGCGCCGGCGCGAATGTGAAAGCGGAACGGGCACCCCAGTGTTGCATCGACTATCACCCAAGAACCCGGGCCTCGATTGCGGCCATCGCAATCTTGTCGTCGTCGTGCGATTCAAAGAGATATCCGTATTGGTCAAAGGTTTGTTGGATCGACGCGTGGCCCATCAGTGTTTGAATGCGTTTAGGGCCGATACCTTGCTCGATCCAAAGGGCCGCTGCGGCATGCCGCAGAGCATGAAGCGAGTACTTGGCGTCAGGTACGTTATTTGAGTTGTTGCCGTCCTTAATTACGACGACACCGGCCGCAACCTGAATAGGCCAGAATACGCGCGACAAAATGTTGCTGTGACTTTCAACACCGCCAGCGCCTGTCGGAAATACGAGATCAAGTTCACCTTTCGGACATGCGAGTTTCCAAGCCTTGAGGGAACTTAGGACGGCTGGGCTTAGTGGAATGTCACGCGTCCCAGCTTCAGATTTTGGCGGTCCAAATTTGTTAAATCGATCGACACGGCGCCTTACATGCAATTCGCCGTTCTTTAGATCAACATCTTGCCATTTGAGTCCGCGGAGCTCGGAACCACGAAGCCCGGTAAATATGGCCGTGAGAATAAATGGCCGTGAGCGTTCCGGGGATGCATCAACGATAGCCTTAAGTTCAACCTTGCTCGGCATCATCGGTCTTACGCCGACCCGCTTTGAACGTTTAACAGGAGCGGCTTCGCGTACATTATTGACGGTTACGAGACCACGACGTTGTGCCTCACTGACAAGCGATGAAAGCGAACCGAGAACGCGTTTTGCCATGTCATTTGATCGACCGTCCTCTATGAGCTGATCGACGAAGGCGTTGACAGCTGGGATGGTCAGCTTGGAAATCTTGGATGAGCCAATTCGTGGGACAATGTGAAGCACGATGTGCTGTCGATAAGCGCCGATCGTAGTCGCTTCGAGCCCGTCGCGGGCGCATCGGGCAAGCCATAAGTCTGCAGCTTCGCGAACTGTAATCGAGCCGCTTTCTGGTGTGTGAACGCCTGCGGCAACCTCTGCCCGCGCCTTGACCATGAAGCTGTCCGCTTCACGCTTGGTTTTGAACTGCCTGTGCCGACGCTTACCCGCGCCGTCGCGATAATCGACCTGCCACACGAGCTTGCCGCTTGGCAGATTACGTTTGCGAATTGATGCCACGACTAGAGCTACCTTTCCTGACACGCGGGCAAAAAGCCCTGTTAGGGGGTCCAATAAAGAATAGCCCCTTAGCTGCCTTCGCCCCGTGATTGCTAACATATTGAAATAGCGAATAAATCCAGATAGTAATCAACATCCATTTAATATAATATCGCATGGAATGGGATATAATACAATCCCATTTCATATTTTATACAATGGTATTGCAATTAGCCTACCTCCATGCGATATGTTAACAAATGGAAAGTTCGATGGCGACACCAGGCCAACTAGCAAACACCTTAGCGCGCGTATTGGGGCTCGGACTGTCCGAACCTACGGTGGCAGTCCACAGCCGTAACCTTGCGGCGGCTGGGATTAGGACCACCGGTGGGCGGGGCCGCTCAGCTGCAAAGATGACGGCGGCTGACGCTGCGGCACTTCTGATCACGGCAGTGGCCAGCCCTTCGCTAAGGGATAGCGTAGAGACATTCAAAAACTATTCTGGCCTCTTCACGCAGGTTGGACGTTTAGAAATTCGACACAAGAATGAAGTCCTGGAAACAATGACTGTGAGTCCAGCCTGGGACTTACGATTCTTGCCCGTTCCTTCAATCACCAGATTAGGCAGCGACCACACGTTTATAGATTTTTTGACTGCTCTAATCGCCGCAACCGTTGCCGGTGAACTGAGACTCGCGCGGCATAAAGACCACGACGTTCATTCGACCTATCAGGACTTCGCGGGACCTAGCATCCATTTAAAAGTTACCTTGGAGGTACCGTTCGAATCTGCGGAAGTTTCAATCAGCACCGATAATTTTGAAGAAACGCATGTCTATTGGATGATTTCCGCCGACAAGAAGACAATTCACACGCTTCGTCCAACCAAGATTCCAAAAACCGATCTGAGAGCCAAATACACATTCACTGACAGAACCATCTACGCGGTTAGCAAACTCCTGGGAGGCGTCAAGATATGAACGACAATATTCCCATTGCACATGACATGTTGCGGGGCGCCGATAAGATTGCTGGATTTCTTGGGATGGAACGGCGGCAGATTTATCACCTAGCTGAAAAGACCCACCTCCCCGTTTTCAAAATCGGCGCAACGCTATGCGCACGTAAATCAACGCTCCTTGCTTGGATCGTTGAGCAGGAGCAGCGGGGTTGGGCAAGTATGCCACATGCTGCAGTATGACATGGCCGTCAAGTCCAATCTGACGAGCTCGTCCGGCCCGTAACAACCAGCCATTCGTACTTCAACTTATAGCCAAATATCGAAACGACGCACCTTCACACGGCGCGCGAACGATGTTGCACGCGCCTAATTTAAAAGGGTCTTCAGGAAAACGAGTGGGTGTTTTCAGCAACTTCAGAGCGCTGGGAGCATGCATGTGAGCACCTTGAGCCGCAGATATTCCTGGTCGCGTAGACCGTAGGCGCGCCGCTGGATGACGCGGATCTTGTTGTTGA
>JAPLPD010000231.1 GCA_026400395.1 Alphaproteobacteria bacterium
CAGGCTGACGGAAGGCGATGACAGTGGTATCTCTCGACATGGCGTATCGCTCCTTTCGGGGAGGTTCTGGCAGGCTTCGACACCCGCCTCGATACGCCGCCTTCAATCAAACGTCGTCACCCAGATTCCGGCTTAGCTCTTGCAGCGCCCGGAGAATGTCCTCGCCGGTTACTTGCGTTGGCCGGACTATCGCTCTCCGGAAGCCCCAAATGCCATTCGCATTGAACACCACAAGACCGGCGCGGTCGTCTGGCATCCTCTTGAAGAAACGACAGTCGATGGCCTGGTCAAATTCTATGAGGATGCAGAGGCAGTGCTATCATGTCTTCCCCGACGCGGCGTCCCGATGATCCTGCGCCAATTGCGGGAGGGAATTAGTAAGCCCTACTCATTCAGTGGAATGCAGAAGATCGTCCACACGATGCGTGACAAGCTGGGGCTGCCCTCCACATTCACGCTCGATGCTTGCCGTCATGGCGGAATGACCGAACTGGAGGAGGCCGAACTGACTGACGGTCAAGGCCGGGCGTTGTCGGCGCACAAGAGTCAGCAAGCCTATGAGGGCTATGCGAAGCGGACGATGGAGCGCGCTCTGTCAGCGACCCGAAAGCGACACGCTCATCGCTTGGCGAACGCGGCGGGAACAGAATTTCGAAATGAAGCGCGGAATTGGTTTCGAAATGAGGAGACCGGGCGCACCGACCCCTCCATTAAGGTCATGAAAGAACACTAAAAAGCTGGCTGGGGCGCCTGGATTCGAACCAGGGGATGGCGGAATCAAAATCCGCTGCCTTACCACTTGGCTACGCCCCAAAACCATTGAAATTATTATCTTAAGCTATTACAGTACCTATACTTTCTTCGTTTTCACTTGTCCATAGTGACTCATAGTTTCTCGCCGCTTCTCACGCCACTCGCGAGACTGGGGCGAGACTGAAAAGGCGAATATGCCCGTTGTAACGCTCACCGATATCACCCTGCGGAGCCTGCGGCCTACCCCGGGCAAGCAGGTAACTTACATCGACAAGAGCCTCAAGGGATTCGGGGTGCGCGTGAACGAGCGCGGCATGAGCTATGTGCTCACCTTCGGACCCGAACGCCAACGGATCAAGATCGCGGACGTAGGCGTTGTCCCGCTCAAGGATGCACGCACCAAGGCGAAAACCATCCTTGCAGAAAAGCAGCTTGGCATTGCCAAGCCCGAAGCTGCGCCCACCTTCGACGAAGCGAAAATGCTCTTCCTCACCATCTGTGATAGCAAGAACAAGCCTCGTACCGTGCAGGACTACACGCGCCTTCTCAATCGCCACTTTTCCTTCGGCAAGAAACCCGTCAATGAGATCACCCCCCAAGAGATCAATCGCAGGATTGATCGTCTTCAGAAAACCGTGTCAGAGCAGAACCACGCACTGGTCGCGATCAAGGTCTTTTTCCGATGGGCTCAGCGCCGGCACTATGTCGCGCATTCTCCATGCGAAGGGATGCAGACTATCAAAAGACCATCCCGCAACCGCGTTCTATCTGATCATGAGCTTGCCGCAGTCTACAACGCCGCAGAGAAATTCGGTTATCCCTTCGGTATTATCGTGCAGCTTTGCATTCTCACTGGCCAGCGTCGGAGTGAAATTGCATGGCTTCGTCGCAGTTACTTTGCGGAGGGTCGCTGCACCCTTCCCGGCTCCCTCACCAAAAACAAGCGCGACCATAATTTCCCGATTGGCACGATGGCGCAGGCCGTCATCGACAATATTCCGAACGAGAGTGACTTCCTCTTCCCAGCGCAGCGTGGCGAAACTGTCTTCGGTGGGTGGTCCAAGCAGAAGATGGCGCTAGACTTACGATGCCCGATTGATCCTTGGACCCTGCACGATCTGCGCCGCACCTTCGCTCACCAATGGCAACGCATGGGTATTAAGATCGAGCACACGGAAGCCGCGCTCAATCATATCTCCGGAACGCGCGGCGGCATTGTTGGCGTCTATCAAACCTACAACTACGAGGCCGAGCTGAAAGGCTGTTACGCTCAGTGGGAAACACGTCTCCAGACCATCTTGAAGGCTACGACCTAAATGCGCAGGCTGCCAAGTTCCTAAATATAGGGCGCTCAGTAACGTGCGAAAATACAGACGGCCAGCATATTGAGCAAGCGTTCCCCGCCACGAGATCGGCATCGCGAGAAACAGCGTGTCGAGTCGAGGATCATCGAACCCCTCCCCGAGGTATCTTCCAGTTGCAATCAGCAATCGCTCTTCGTGATCAGAAATTGACGCCAAGCGCTCCATCAAAGCGCGACGTTGCCGATCGCTCTGACCGCCCTTGAGGACGACAACATTTTTGGCAAATTTCCCAAAGCGTTCGGCGAATAACGCCACGTGATCCGAGCGTTCCGTAATGATGACGGGAGAACGTTTTGCTTCGAGAGCGGCAAGAACGTCATCGGAAATCAGGGCGTTGCGAGCTTCGTCATTCGCCAACGCATTATAAATTCTCTGAATTGGCAGCGAACTGCCATCTGCTTGTTCGGGAAGTTGAAAAGAGGTTTCCCTGATCTGGACACGATGATGGAACGGCCTTTTAGCGGCTTCGTTTCGCGCATCGACCCGAAAACGAACGGGTCCGCATTGCATGAAAATAATTGGATGATGGCCGTCTTTGCGGGTGACCGTCGCCGACAGCCCAAGAACAAAGCGCGCCTTAGTCCTACGGGCGACCAGTTCGGAGCTGACGGCAGACAGGTGGTGGCACTCATCAACGACGAGTTGCCCGTAATCGCCCACGATGTCGTCAACTTCTCCTTTTCGCACCAGGCTTTGGATGAGCGCTACATCGACGACTCCAGTCGGCCGGCGTTTGCCGCCACCGATGGTTCCTATCTTGGCCCGCGGTAGATTGAGAAAAGTGGATAGGCGCTCGACCCATTGATCCATGAGCTGACGCCGATGAACGAGCACGAGCGTCCCTACCCCACGCTCGGCAATCATACGGGCGCCCACGACGGTCTTACCGAAAGCAGTCGTGGCGGCAAGAACGCCAGTATCGTGATTACGCAGCGCTTCGAACGCGCGTTCTTGGTCTTCGCGCAACGTACCAGTGAATTTCACATCGATCGCGCAGCCCACCTTGCGCTCGTCAACGAATTCGACCTGAACCTGCAATTCATCGAGAAGCGCCTGGACCACGTCGAGGCAACCGCGCGGGAGCGCAATGTACTTTTCGGTCAGTTCGGCACATGAGATGATTCGAGGGGTATTATGTGTCGACAAACGCATGGCTTGAGCGGCGTAGAATTCTGGATTCTGGAACGCTGCCAGCCGGACAAGTCTGGCAACGAGGCCAGCCGGCAGTTCGGCTCGGGGCAGGTAAATCTGATCGGCGAGAACCACGCGAACCGAGGCGGGTAACATTCCTGCGATGACCGGCTGTGGACTACGTCGAGAAGGAACTCGAAGCCATGGCTCGTCCTCTCCTTCTTCCAATGGGAGCCAGACGCCGAGAACTCTGCCTCCAGCACTTGCGTGCTCGACAATGCGGTCGAGACTGTCTCTCGACATGCGTTGAACGCCAGCAAGGTATCCCCATTGGTCGGCGTAAGGCGCGAGGGCACGATCGACAAAAACGCTGTTCTCATTACGGCGGGCTGCTCCCTGGAGCGGCAGCGCAATGAGGTTGCCGAAGCCGCCGATCGGCATCGTATCCTGGCTCGGAAAGAACCGGTCGTAAGAACGAAAACCGATATCAGGTACCCGCTCCATCGTATCCGTGATGATGGCGGATCCGAGCCGCCGCGCCGCCGCGGCGGGAACTGGCTCTTGGAAGAATATCCAAGCATGTGCCCCATTCCCAGAACGAGAACGCTCCAGTGCGCACGGGACGCGCAAAAGATCGCAAGTTTCTACGTAAGCCAATGCGTCACGACGCCAATCGTCCCGGTCGAAGTCAGCCACAAGCAAGTGGCATGTTCCGTCGGGTAACATTGGATAGAGACCCATGACGAAGGGCGCTCCCATTGATGTTGCACCCCGCAAATGCCGCTCAATGAGATTGTCGGAAACCTCGATGAACGCTTGATTCGGACACACTGAACATTTAACGCGAGGCTTTTCGCACACACCGCGTTGCCATTCGTTGTGACAGGCAGGCGCATAGCCGCTCTTGCCGGACTTGGCGTTATCCCACCGGATCGGAAAGACATCGGTACGTCCTCGAAACATTTCACGAAACAACGAAATTTTCTGATCAGCTTCTGACTGTCGATCGACAATACGTCCGATCCGCTCCGAAGAAGCGACGTCCGGAAGCAGCATCTCTGGAATCGGCGGCTGTTCCAGCATTGCGATCTCGGCAGCAATCGCCGCGCGCTCGTGATCCAACGCTGCGATTCGCGCCTTCAACTCGGCAAGGCTCGCTGTGCGTTGTGTCATCGTCCTATGCCGCAAATTTGCAGGCTCGACATCAATTTAGCGAGGCTCATCTCAACTTTTCGACGCGATAGTGGTCCCCACAAATATATCCCAAGCATCGTGAGTTGCTCTGCTCAGCGATGACCGACCGTCGGCTTATCCGCCATCGTCGAGTTTCGGATGATAAAATGTTCAATTCCACAAGCACGATAGAGGGGCAGCAACAAGCTTGGAGCCGAATGACACGACGGTATCGCCATCATAGAGCACAACGCCATAGGCGAATTTCGAGCCACAAGCGTCGGCCAGCTTCTTCATTCCGGAAAAGTCGGATGCCGTTACCGTCGCATTCGCCTTGATTTCGATTCCTGCCACCATTCCATCATCGCGCTCCAACACGAGGTCAACCTCGTTTTTTTCCTGATCGCGAAAATGATAGACGGTGAGCTGGATATCGGACCATGTCATGAGTTTCATGATTTCAGCGAACACGAAAGTCTCCAAAAGCGCACCAAAAGCCGCTCGGTTATGCGTGAGCCGATCGGCGGTCAGGCCGCGGCTCGTCGCGAGCAAGCCGGAATCAAGAAAATGCAGCTTTGGTGTCTTTACGATGCGCTTGATGGCGTTTGTGTGCCAAGGCGCCAATGACGCGACCAGGAATATCTGCTCCAGGAGACCAATATACCGCTGTGCCGTCTTGTAGTTGACGCCTATGCCCTTGCCGAGTTCGGAATAGTTCACCAGTTGACCTGCGTGCTCGGCGAGAAGCCGCACAAATTTCGGCAACTCAGTCAACTTCTCGACATCCGCGATATCGCGTAGATCGCGCGTCAGCACCGAGGTGAAATAAGAGCGTCCCCAATCTTGCCGTCGGCGGCCACCGGGCCGCATCATCGCTTCCGGAAATCCGCCGATGAGGGTTAGATCGACAAGCGGTTTTCCGATGATGACGTTTTTTGGCTTCGGTAAATGGCTTGCGAAGACGGCATTGAGAAACGTCGGGCGGCGACCGAGCACCTCGGATCGCGAGAGCGGTAGCAACTTGATCGTTTCCATGCGACCAGCGAGGCTGTCCGCAACGCGCGGCAAGGTCATGACGTTGGCGGAGCCCGTCAGCAGGAATCGACCGGGGCGGTAATCGTCGTCGATCGCTTTCTTGATGGCCAGCATGAGGTCCGGCGCACGTTGGACCTCATCGATTATTGCAACATCAAGGCCGCGCACGAACGCGATCGGATCGGTTCGGGCTGCTTCGAGCGTCGTCTGATCGTCGAGCGTCAGATACACTCGCCCGCCATTGCTCATCGAGCGTGCGAGTGTCGTCTTGCCCGCCCGGCGAGGCCCAACGAGGAGAACGGCCGGCGTGTCAGTGAGCGATTCGACGAGCCGATTGCGAATGAAGCGTTCGTACAAGCAAGCCTCCAGATTGCGCTCTAGCAATTAGGAGTACAAAATCCGGCAATTAGGAGTCAACTGCCCGGCAATTAGGAGCTATGGGAAGCTAAGTGGAGCTATGACCAGGGGCGGACTGCACCATTTTCTCAAAATCAATGACCTAGCGCGTCCCACCTTGCCTGCCCGTGCCATTGAGGGCGGCCTTTCGGGGACGAATTTCACCTAGTGAAACGCCGCTGGAATTTTCCCACTCTCATGATTGCTGACAAGGGTCTTTGGCATACGAATTGGCCCGCCGATTCCGATCGACGGCAGAGGCATTTGTACGACGGATATGCGGTGCAGGAGGCGGGACTTAAACGTCGGTCAACAATCTCTCATCCGCGGG
>JAPLPD010000008.1 GCA_026400395.1 Alphaproteobacteria bacterium
AGGCCTTCAGGCCGCATTCCCCATCAGATTCACCCACTCGTTTTCCTGATGAGCCAGATCTGAGATGTTGCAGATTCATAGTATGCTTCTGATAGTGGCATCCCGATTTGGAATGATCCTATTCCGAAAGCATATTTTGAATATCGATGCTCGGCGCGCAATCTGTAACTTAAACACGAAGCCACCTTCGAGCGGCTCTGTCGTGGGACAATAGGGGGGATTTGACCATTTCCAGTCAAAATGCGCCGAACCGTATCCTTTCGACCCACATCGGCAGCTTACCGCGGCCGTCCTCTCTGGTCGAAACGATGCGAGCTATAGAGGCACGCAAGCCTTATGATCAGGAAAAATATGATCGCGAAGTCGCCGATGCGGTATCTGACAGTGTGCATTGGCAATGCGCGATGGGCCTCGACATCGTGTCCGATGGAGAAATGGGCCGTATTAATTTCATCAACTACGTCAACGCACGGCTCAGTGGCTTTGAGGAGCCCGCACTAGGCTCGATTCCCGCACAATGGGCGAAATCCCGCGAAACCATAGCCTTTCCGGCATTCTACGCTTGGTTGGATGCACTCAATTCCGGTGTTCCGGTTCCAAGACGGATGACCCTCGTTTGCAAAGGGCCTCTTACCTACGTGGGAGGAGAGCGACTCGCTCAGGATATAGCGACACTGAAGCTGGCTCTCGCAGGCCAGGAGGTGATGGGCGCATTTATGCCTGCGATCTCCCCCGCTACAATCGCAGGCTACCACCGCAACGAGTACTACAAATCCGACGAGGAGTTCCTGTTCGCCATCGCGGAAGCCATGCGCTGCGAATACCGCAGCATCGTCGAGGCCGGCCTGATCTTACAAATTGACGATCCTCGCCTGGTGACACACCACCTCCGCAATCCCGATCTTACGCTCGACGAGTGGCAAACGTGGGCTGCGGTGCGCGTCGAAGCGCTCAATCACGCTTTGGCTGGTCTCCCGGAAGAGCGCATCCGTCACCATACCTGTTACGGCATTAACATGGGTCCGCGCGTCAGCGACCTCGAGATGAAGCATATTGTTGGATTGATCACAAAGATCCGTGCAGGTGCATATTCTTTCGAGGCGGCCAACCCGCGCCACGAGCATGAGTGGGAAGTCTGGCGGACCTCGGCCCTGCGCGACGATAAAGTACTCATCCCAGGCCTGGTCACACACTCCACCTACGTCGTCGAGCACCCCGAACTCGTCGCTGACAGAATCCGTCGGTTCGCGAGTGTGGTCGGCCGCGATCGCGTCATCGCGGGAACCGATTGCGGCTTTGCCAGTTCGGCGACAGCGGAGGAATTACACCCGACGATCGTTGAAGCGAAGTTGCAGGCTTTGGTCGCCGGTGCAAAACTCGCCTCAGACCAACTCTGGAGCCATTAGGCGAAAGATCGACTATGAGCGCGATTGATCCGGGAATTGACTCCACGGCACGCGCCAGTCACGTCGAGCGACCGATCATTGAGTATACCGACGCCGAGGTTCGCTTCGGCGCTTTGCATGCCATGGGCCCGGTAACCCTGAATGTTCGGCCGGGTGAGTTCTTAGCGATCGTTGGACCAAGCGGCTGTGGCAAGTCGACCTTGCTCAACCTCGCTGCCGGTTCGTTGGCGCCAGCTAGTGGTTATGTGCGATTTCAAGGACGAAATATTTCGGGGCCGAACTCCAACGTAGGTTACATCACGCAGAAGAATTACTGCCTGCCCTGGCGAACCGTCGCAGGAAACGTAAAGCTGCCTCTTGAGTACCGGAGATATTCACGCGCCAGAATTAAGGAGCGCACCGCCGATGTCCTTAAGCAGGTGGGATTGAGCGGCTTTGAAAATCAGGCTCATCAGGAAAACGAGTGGGTGAATCTGATGGGGAATGCGGCCTGAAGGCCTATGGATACTGGGTTTTCGGGGTTTCGTAAGGCGGTTGAATTGGGCATCATTTCCCGATGGCCAACTCATCGAAGCGACA
>JAPLPD010000266.1 GCA_026400395.1 Alphaproteobacteria bacterium
CCGAGATGCACTACCTTCGCGCCAGTCTTTGAATCCGGCAGCCGCAGCGCTTTGCCAGCGGTGTCGACGTGCTCCCATTGCAGCGTCATGATTTCACCGAGCCGGCAGCCGGTCAGCATCAGCAACCTTATGGCAGCGATAGAGAAGGGCAGTTCGATACCTTCCTGCTCCATCTCGCGCAGCACCTCGCCGACACGCCGCAGCTCGGCGGGGCTCAGGAACCGCTCGCGCTTCTCCTCCGGATATTTCCTAATGTGCTTGCGCGGGTTTGATCCATCCGGCCGCAGCCCCCACATCTCGGCGAGGTTGAACATCTTGGAGATGATCTCGAGCGACCGATTGGCGTCGTAGGAGATGTGCCGGAGGTCGTGATGGATCTTGGCGACGTCGGCCCGCGTCACCTCGGTCACGCGATGGCGCCCGAGTGCCGGAATGACCACTCGCTCCAGCATGCGCCGGTAACCCTTGGCCGTGCTCGGTTTCAGGCGGACCGCGATGTGCTCCTTATCGAAGCGGTCGGCGAGTTCCTTGACCGTGATGGCGCGGCGGTCGGCATCGCGCCTGGCTGCCGGATCCTCACCATTCCTGGTAGCTGCGATGATCCCGATCGCCCGTGTGCGTGCCTGCTCACAGGTGAGTACGGAACTGGGCCCGAGGCTGATGCGGCGCGATCGACGACCGACGCGGTACTGCACGACATATCTCTTACAGCCGCTCGGCAGCACACGCAGCCCGAAGCCGGGGAGTTCGTCGTCCCAGATGAAATGCTCTCTCTCTTTATACTGTGCGGCATCGACGACGCGCTTGGTCAGTTTCGTCATGTCTGCGATCCCGTAGCGATGCTCAATCTGCTTTCAGATTCGACCGCGTTCGCCCGTGGAAGCACCATGGAAGCAAGAGGGCGAATACCGCGGCGCGAACCTGCGAAAACGAACGTGGGGGCAGTGCCGTCTGAAGTCAACTAAGTCGTTGAAAATACGAATGAAAAGGAAATTATGCGCAGTCGCGCGCAGCCTGAGGCCTGGGGCTCATAACCTGAAGGTCGTTGGTTCAAATCCGACCCCCGCAACCAAATAACACCGCCAAGTCAATGACTTGTCGGGGTCTTGGCTTTTGCGCTTATGTTTCGACCCGGCTCCAGGCAGCACTGTGGAAGCAAGAGGGAGCGTAATCGTAAGTAAATCAAGGGGGTGGCGGGTGGAGTCGTCGTTCAAGTCAAAGCAGAGACGCGCTACGCTGTACTGAATGTAGGCAGCAAGCTGGTCGCAAGCGGCGAAATCGAAATAGGCTTCATTAATGTCAGCGAAGTGCCGGAAGGTCTCGCGGTTGCGGGGCCGTTGCCCGGCGATCTCCAGCGCTACACAGCCTATGAAGCGGCCGTTCTCACCAAAGGTAGCAAAAATGCAGCGGCAGTAGCATTTACAAAATTCCTTGGTAGCGCAGTCGCGGCCGCAACCTGGGCGTCAGCAAAGCTCGAACCTGCGACCAGATATCAGCCGGCAAGTTCCGGCCGATAGAGTCGCCTCGGTATTCAAACTGCATAAATCCGGTCCCGCCCGAGCGCGCTATGCTTTTGACAAAGCCCGCGCCGACTGGATCGACACTCTGCGCCATCACAATCGGACCGGTGCGGGTCGCCTTCTGTAAAGCCTGCGTGGTTGGGCCTGCACCGGCCACAACCAGATCCAAACCGAGCGCGATCAAGTCTGCCGCATCTTTCTGCAAGCGTGCGACATTTGCCGCCGCTCCAGCTCGTGTCGATCCGCAGATTGCGGCCGTTGGCCTTTTGCTGACCCACGGCGGTCATTGGCCAGCATCTCATGTTGCAGTAGCGAATACCGCTTCCGCCCCCTATCAAAGCACCCGCTTGAGGCGCACGATCCTGCCTCGTGTGCTGGGGCGGACAGCGCCCGCATGAAGTTCGGCTTACATTTTCCACGGCGGTCGCGTGCTGAACCGTCCGCGCAGGAATTTCACCAGCGCCATGATATCCGCATCCGACATCTGTGCACCCAAGGGCGGCATGGACCGGCCGAGTGCGCCTATCGGGGGCTTGATGTCTGTTCGGATCACCTCGACGACGCTGTCGGGCACCGGCGCGTGGATTGAGCTTTGCAACGCCAAGGGCACGGTGGCGCCGTTGCTGCGATGGCATTGCGCACAGCGCGCGCCGAATATCTTGGCACCGTCGGCGAGTTCTTGTGGCACCGGCGGGGCATCCGGGTGTCCCCATTCGAGCTTGAGTGCCGCCGCTTTTGCCGCCGCTTCATCGATCGATTTCTCGCCGGCGCGTAGCGTGCCGACATAAGCCGCGATCGCGAACACATCGATTTCGTTTTGCTTGTGGAGCGCATCGACCACTGGCGTCATCGGGCCGGCGGCCATGCCGTGCTTCGCGTGCCAGCCGTCCATCAAATAGGTGACGAGTTCGATTTTGGTCCACGGCTGTTGCGACAGGTTGTCCTTGTTGAGTGGCGGCGCGTACCAGCCCTCGGCGCTGCCGCCCCCGTAAGCCGGCGTGGTGCGCGCGCCCAGCAGATTGCGCGGACTGTGGCAGGCGGCGCAGTGGCCAAGGCCTTCGACCAGATAGGCGCCTTCGTTCCACGCCGTGTCCTTTGAGGGATCGGGCTTGAACGGGGTCTTGTCTAGAAACAGAGCCTTCCAGATCGCCAGCGTGGGTCGAACATTGAAGGGAAATGAAAAATCGTTGCCGCGCGTGGTCTCGCGCGCAGGTTCGACCGCGGCCATGAGATAGGCGTAGATCGCATCGATGTCGGCATCCTTGACCTTGGTGAAATGGTCATACGGAAACGCCGGATAGAGATGTTGCCGGCCGAAGCATTCATCCAGACTTATGCGCGCACGCCGCTGCAATACTTGCTCAAGCCGCTCCACGACCAGATCGCCCGGACGTTCCGGGAGCGATGAGGGTTCAAAGAATATTTTCACCAGCCCGAGCTTGATTGCTGACCGCACCGCCAGCGCTCGCCCGTCGCACACAGAGCTGGCTGTTCTCGGGTGCGTCGATCCCGAACAGGCGAACGGGCTTTTTTAAGTTGGTGGGCTTGCCGGCGGTGACCTGCGTAACGAAAGGTAAATTAAAGCGGCATGAATTATCCTGAGTCGATTTGAGATTGAACGAAGCCGCTTGCGCGGCAGCTGAGGAGCGGTCGCACCGGCTGCCTCCTGTCTGAGAGGATCGTGAGTTTTTCGAAGCCCAACCCTTCAGACAGGAGGTTTTCCGATGGCTGAGATCAGCCCTCTTCGCCGCCGTATGATCGAGGACATGACGGTCCGCAATCTGTCGCCAGCGACGCAACAATCGTACCTCAGCGCCGTATCGAAGTTCAGCCGGTATTTTGGACGCTCCCCTGATCGTCTAGGCCTGGAGGATGTCCACGTCTTCCAGGTTCATCTGGTTGCCACGGGGATCTCTTGGTCGTCGCTGAACCAGATCGTGTGCGCTTTTGCGGAACCTTCAGCCCCTCCAGCCGCCAGATCCGCTCGATGCGTTTGACGTTCACCACCCACCCGGCGTCCCGCAGCTGCGATCCGTCGATAGCCATAACGGCCGTACTCGGTGGCGAACGCGATCGACCCGCAAGCATGGCTCGCTGATGTCCTGGCCCGACTGCCAGATCATCCCGCCAAACGGATCGCCGACCTGCTGCTCCGGAATTGGCGCCCGCAAAATCGCGCCGCCGAAGCAGCCTGACCCTTACGGCCGATCCTCACTCCCTGGGGCCTTCACCGGATGCGTACCTTGGAGGTGTCGCCGGCTGCGAAGGAGCTAAGCCGAAATCTGGGTGACGACGATTGAATAAAGGCGGCGTATCGAGGCGGGTGTCAAAGCCTGCCAGAACCTCCCCGAAAGGAGCGATACGCCATGTCGAGAGATACCACCTGGAATCTCTCCGCCGTTGACAGTTTTCGGTACACACAGATCGCGCGCGTGACGCCGGCCATCATCGGCCCTTGTATTCCCCGGTATGCGGGTTGTAGCCGCTGATGCCCTGGATTTCGATCGGTTGGTTGCGACGCAGAGCGCGCTTGACCGCCTTGGCCCCCTCTGACCACGCCATGACCACGGCATCGCCCTTGCTTGGTGATCGGCCGATCCGCTTGCGGATATCGTGCTTGGCCTCGAGAATGATCCCGCGCGCTGTAAGCTCCCAATGGGCGGAGGCCAAGTCGGCCTGGAGCTCGTCGTCGGGCGGCAGCGCGATGACCGAGCCGCCTTCCTGATCTGGGTTGAGCGCCTCGCGGAACCGCCACCACGCTTCTGCGCGCTTGTTGCAGAACTTGGACTTAGCCCCGTCGAGCGCGACCTCTCTCGATTCGCACGCGCCATTGAACGCCGTAGTCGGGACTCCGTTGTCGAGGAGGCGCTGCATGATTGCGCCACCGTATCCGCCGCCGGCATCGACGACGACCGGGCAGGGGTTTCGCCGGTGGAGAATTACGCGTGCCGCCATTGCCGAGCCATCGGCCGTCTCAGGGCCGAGCACAGAGACGATTGGCGCATACCAGCCGCCGTGCCGCCAGGCGATTTCTGCGGCATCCGCGCCGCCACCAGCCGGGTCGACCGCCATGGCGGTCATCGTGTGTTCGCGCCATCCATCGGGCGACCAGCGATCCATCGCCTCTCGTAACCACGCCGTCGGAATCAACTGGAATTCGTCGTCGTGCCACTCCGCCTGGAAATTGCCGTCGCGGTAGGCGGCTCGCAACTCGGCAGGCAGAGCGTCGAGCATCGCCTGATAACCAGAAGCCACTAGATCCGGATTGTCGGTCACGCGCGCAGGGATAAAGGTGCGCGAGCGAGCGTAGATCGGCTTGCCGTCGATCAGGTGCGGCCCGGGGCCATCGACCTCGATTTCGTTTCCGCGATCGTCGGTGGTGTACCAGCGCAGTTCGCCGGGCTTGGCCGGTCGGGGATGCTTGGGATCGAGCCATGCGGCCCAGCGATTCAACACCCACAGGCCTTCCGGCCTAGTGGGCGGGTTTCCGGTCGCCACCACGCGGCAGCGCTGGCCCTTCTTGGCTGTTCGATTCCAACCAATGATAAAATTGTACTGGCTCTCGGTGAAGTCTGACACCTCATCGAAGGCCTTGAGATCATGCGGGCGGCCCTTGTAGCGCTCCTTGTCGTCTTCGAACTGGCAGCCGCCGAATTCGATGGTGCGACCGTCGGGCCGCGCAAAAACCATGTCGTGCCCGTTGAAGCCGTCGCGCGAGCCGGCAATCTCGGTGGTGCGCTTGATTAGGCTCCTGATGTCACGGTTGAAGCGACGAAGGATTAGGCTGTCAGTGTGGGCGGTGAGCGCCAAGCCCAGCAGCAGGTCGGATTTGCCGCCGCCGGCCTGACCGCCGTAGAACAACTCGTCGGCTTGGCATTGATAGGCCTCGTGCTGCGGTCCGACATTGGGCACCCAGACTGGATTGCCGAGGATGGCATTGGCGTCGTCGAGTGCGGCTGTCTTGGTCTCGGGAGACAGCGCGCTGAAGCGTTTCAGAAAATCGTCGAGTGGCATCGGATGTACTCCTACCGGCCCGGGGCAAATCAGGTGGGACTGTTCGGCGCGACCTTCATCAGCGCGGCAGCAATCCGCCGCACGGCCTCCACGTCAGAGGTGGCTGTTTTTGTCTGAGCGGCGTCGTTGACTGCCGCCTGGGCTGCGAGTGCCTTTTCGATCGCGTAGGCTGTCTCAAACAGCGCGCGCTGCGCCGGGCCGTTACCGCCGGCGGCGAGGGCGACTTGGCTGCGCAGCACGACCTGGATCGCGGGGAGCCGCAGCACCTTGCTGCCCTCTCGCACTGTGACGAGACGGTAGAGCTCCTTCAGCGCCAGCGCCGTCGCGCGCCCTGGCGTGATCCCGCGCGGCCGGCCGCCCGGATTGCCGGAGCGGCCCTTGCTGAAACGCGTATGCGCCGGGGGCTTGCCGTAGCCCACCTTATAGCCCTCCGGACGTGTCTTTTTGGCCCGTGTCATGGAGTCGTCTCCGAAGGCATGGCGGACGGTGAAGCCGAGATTCGCTCGTCCGCGACCGTCTCGAAGCTCTGTCCCGTCGCGGCGAGCGTTACCGGTTGACCGGTTATCTGTTCGAAGCGCCGAACGATCTGGTCGCAGTAGGCGGGATCGAACTCGATCACCCGAGCGCACCGGCCGGTCTTCTCGGCGGCAATCAGGGTGGTCCCCGATCCGGCAAAGGGGTCGAGAACGATTTCGCCGCGCCGGGAGCAGTCCTTGATCGCATCGGCCACGAGTGCAACAGGCTTCACGGTTGGGTGCATGGCGAGCTCCTCGGCACGCCCAGGCCGCAGCGAATTGACGCCCGCATAGTCCCAGACATTGGTCCGGTAGCGGCCGGTGTCGCCCAGCCCGAAGGTGTTGGTGTGCGAGGCACTGCCCACTTTGAAAACGAACACGAGCTCGTGTTTGCTGCGATAGAAGGTGCCCATGCCGCCGTTGGTCTTGTTCCAAACGCACAGGTTCTTGAGCTCG
>JAPLPD010000275.1 GCA_026400395.1 Alphaproteobacteria bacterium
GCCGTTTCCGTGCGTGGGGCCGGCGTCGGAAATTCAATTTCCTCGAGAATGGATTTCAGGTCGGCACAGCCTGGCATCCGGCATGTCTTGCCGAACGACAATGCCGACTTGAGAACAGTGATCGCCATGCGGGCGGCTGCGAGCTTCGGCTTGTCGCCCGGCTCATTGGGTGCAGACCATGCCGCGAACCAGCGCCGCAGGTCGCGGCCGTCGCAGATATCGATCCGCCGTGCACCGACCTCCGCTGTGAGCATGCGGGCATAAACGTCATAGGGGTGCCGTGATGACGGCTTGAGCTTGTGATAGTGGCTTTCGGGGTCGGTTTGGTAGATCGCGACCAGCCGGCCGATCGAGCCGTCGAACACCGGGCTATTGCCCTTGTGGCCGCCTATCCAGTCCAGCATTTCTGCTTGCAAGCGGCGGCACCGCCTTACGAGTTCGACGGGGTTGTCCGCGAACATCGACAGGTTGGCGGTTTTGATCGGGTAGCCCGCGCGCACTGCGGCCTTTGTCGCCCGCCACATCGGCCGGCCGGCACGCCACCTCAGGCCCGGCGCTTCCGCTTGCGACTCCATGCGCCCAAATCCTCTACGCCATCGGGCTTCAGTACAGCGACTTCAGACAGCCCATTGTCCTTGTCGTAGAACGCCTTCACGGCTGGCGTGTAGCGCCCGCCATGCAATGGGTCGATTTTCGGCAGTCCGCGCATTTCGAGCAAGGGGGCGATGTCCCGCCATTCGCAAGCGCGCTTAAATCCAAGGACGGCCGCGCCGATCGCCAGATCGTCGGCATAGAGCGGTAGCGCATCCAGTAGTGTAGCACTCGCCTTCATCGTCTTACTCAAACACACGCCATACTCCGCCGGAAACGACAGAGCGGTGGGCCTCTATTCCTCGGTCGTTTCCGACCTGTTCATGTTGCGGCCACGAAGATGCGTAGTCGTCTCCCAGGCCTCCTTACTCAGCAGATTTTCGTGCCGGTCGAATTCGAACGTGCGGCTCTTCACCTGAGCCAATTCGGTCTGGAGATTTTTTGAGATCGCCCGAGGCCAGTTCTCCACCACGTTGACCTTGATGGCGCCGTAGGTGGTGCCGACGTCGATCAAGACCCAACCCGCTCTCATCAACTCCTCGTTGACGCGATCAATCCACGCCGGCGAGAGCGTCTGTCGCTGGCACAGCCGCTTCAGCGTCAACTTGGAAAAGCGGGCCCGTGTCAGGGCCTTGCCGTCCCGCCGGCGGGCGCCCCTTTCCTGCAGGGACAGCAAAATCATCAGGGCGCATTGCTTGTCGGTCAGTTCGCTCATCCTGCCCCTCTTGACCATTAATTGTTATAAGCTTAAGAGTTTTTGGTACCGACGTCAACCCAAAACCCAACCTATTTGCCCTCTGTTCGTCCTGTTCTGACCGGCTGCGTAATGCTCAACGAATCCACGTCCTTAGCTATTCCCACCACCCCACCGCCTGGATCGGCTGAGGGTGCCGCCGAAGGGTTTGAGCTGTTCCACACGCCCGCCGGCCGGGCCTTCGCCGACATCTGCACCCAGGGCGTTCGGCAGACGTTGCCCGTGTCGAGCGATGCGTTCCGCCGGTGGCTGCAGGTCGACGTGTGCGAGATCGCGGGTAAGGCACCCTCCGCCGCAGAATTGAAGCGGCAGGTCGGCTTGCTGGAGGCCAAGGCCCTGCAGCCCGGCACGCCCGAGCGCGAGGTCCATCTCCGCACCGCTTTCGCCGACGGGCGCATCTACCTCGATCTCTGCGACAGCTCCTGGCGTGCGGTCGAGGTCGGACCGGATGGCTGGCGGCTCACATATAACCCGCCGGTCCGGTTCATTCGTGAGCCGGGCATGTCGGCGCTGCCCGTGCCGGCGCCGGGTGGTTCAATCGAGACCCTCCGGTCCCTGGTCAACATTAGCGACGAGACCGACTTTGTTCTGCTGGTCGCCTGGCTGGTCGACGCTCTGCACAACGAAGGCGGCCACCCGATCCTCGTGCTCAGCGGCGCGGAGGGCACCGCCAAATCGACCTTGGTGGCGATCCTGAAGGCGCTGATCGACCCGAGCAGCAAGTCCCTCAGCGGCTTGCCGCGCACCGAACACGAGTTGGCCACCCAGGTCGGCCTGGGCTACCTCCAGGCCTTCGATAACGTGCGGGGGCTGTCGGGCCAGATGTCGGACGCGCTGTGCCGTCTTTCGACCGGCGGTGGCGCACGCCCCATCTTCATCAACGGTATCGACGACGTGGTGACCAGGCCAGACCTGGCTGACCGCTGCCTGTTCGTAACCTGCGATGCCATCCCCGATGAGCGCCGGCGTTCAGAAGTGCAGCTCCGGGCCGATTTCGAGAAGGCCCACCCACAACTCCTTGCCCTCCTGCTCGACGCTCTCTCCCATGGTCTCCGCATGTTGCCTACGACAAAGCCCAACGGGCTGCCGCGCATGGCCGACTTTGCCCTCTGGGCGACGGCGTGCGAGACGGCCATCTGGCCTGCCGGCACCTTCATGGCGGTGTACCACCACAACATCGCGCAGGCGGTCGAGACGCTGATCGAAACCGACGCGGTGGCCTCGGCGGTGCGGTCGATGATGGTCGAGCGGAAAACCTGGACTGGCACGGCTGCAAAGCTTTTCATCACCCTTACGCCCGCTTTCTCTCGGATGGGGGGCAAGGTGCCGGCTTCACCGCGTGATCTCGCCGTCAAGCTGCGTAAGGCCGCGACACCGTTGGGCAAGATCGGCATCACGGTCGAATACCACCTGCAAGGCCACAACCGTGATCGGATCATTACGATTTCGTCGGAGCCCAAAGGTGGGGATGATCGTCCGCCCGCATCCACCACGACGTCAGCAGCGTCCTCTCCGCCACCGCCGCCGTCATCATCACCATTTTCATCGTCCGCATCGTCTGCAACCGATCAGGATGGGGATACGACCACAGCCGAGCCTAATTCTGCGCCGGCGGCGGCGACCGACGCTGCTCACCACAACACGCCATCGGAACTAGCCGACAGCGGCCAGCAGGCCAGCCACGCGGGCGATGCGGACGATGCGGACGATGAAATCGGCCCGCACCACATCAACAACAGCGTGATCCTGTCCCGCCAGATCGACGTCGGCGACCGCAGCATTCCGGTCTACCGGCGCAAGCGGCATAGCCGGAACAAACAATCCGGTCCGCCGGCTCCAACCACAAGCGGGGCGTCATGAAGCGTCCGCGTAAGCCAGGCGACATGACCGCAGTCGTGAAATCCGCCGAGAAGACGTCCAAGACTGCCAAGTCGTCCAAGACCGAGCGTGCACAAGCCGACATCGTTGCACGGCTGCGCCGAACCGATCTTCCACGCGCCAAATACAAGGGCCTCGCCAAGTGCGGGGTCCAGGGCTGCGGCATGAAGCGGTGCCGGGACGTCTGCGCTTACGGCAGCGAGCGGCGACTGGAACGGCAGGCCGCTGCCGCCCGCAAGCTCCTCAAGAAGGTCGGTGGCCCGCATTTCGAGGTTCACGTCGGCCGGCAAACATGGCAGCGGCCGGTCGGCGATCTCGACAAGGTTAGCCTGGCGGCGGCCAAGCAGGTTGAACGGAACGCGTTGGACAAGCTTCATATGCCCGGCATCGCCGCCGTCGGCATGGTCAAGACGGCGTACATGCCCGACGGAAAGGAAAACCGATGGCATGTGGAGATCCACCAGGTCATCGCCGGCGCCAGCCGCGAGGAGATCTTCACGGCGTTTGCGACCCGCCCGACCAAGAACAATGGCGAAAACTATTTCCGGATTGATGAAATCAAGGACCTGAAGCCAGCCGTTCGGCGCGTCTTGAACCAGGTCGTCATCGTGCAGCAGCGGCCTGACGACGGCGATGAGCCCGCTTGGCCTAAAACGAAGGCGCGCCGCGAGTACTACCGCTGGGCGCTGAGCTTACGGAACGGCGAGCGTGTCATCCGCTATGGCTGCGACCAGCATTTCAACCGGATCAAGAAAGTTGGTCGGACGATCAAGCCAAAGCCACCTAGGAAACACAACGCGCCATGGTTGGAGAAGTATCAGTTTGGTTCTGAATACTGGGAACATCGCGGCGATCCGGGTGACCTTCAAGGACTTGAAAAGCGCGAAGTGGTGCCCCCGCCGTCTGGCTATTACGAAATCGATGACTAAACCGCCGGAAACTTCGCTCGACATAATCGGGGAACGCATTGAACTGTACACGTAGAATGCTGATTCCGCGTCGAAGTGAGCTAAGCCGGAATCTGGTGGACGACGTGTGATTTAAGGCGGCGTATCGAGGCGGGTGTCGAAGCCTGCCAGAACCTCCCCGAAAGGAGCGATACGCCATGTCGAGAGATACCACTGTCATCGCCTTCCGTCAGCCTGACATTATCGATGATCCCCTGACTGAACTTGCCCGTGAGACGGCACAGTATTATCAATACTCATCAGACCAACATAGCCGGTTAGACCCTCTAAACCGCCCTTTAGCGCCCCTACGAGGGCTTTTCCAGATTCCTAATTTTTCGACGTAAGCAGTAAGGAGTGTTCGCTTATGTCATTTGGAAAACGAAGTGCAAGAGCACGCCGGCCTGAAAAACCATTAGGCCCAGTCAATCTCGACGAACTGATCAAGAGGGCCGAGGAGTACGACGACCTATATCTCAATGTGATGGTGCATTCGGTGGAACTGTACAGTGACCGCAGTGATGAGGTCATTGAGGAATTTCTCAGCCGTAGGAACCGGGAGACGTTCAATCTCACAAATCCACATTCCAAGCGGCTCTGGCTTATCGAGCTTCTGAACGGGTTTCTCGCAGAACACCGCCAGCGCGTTGGATCGAAGTGGCGTGAAGTCGAGCGGGATCAGACCGCCTTTGCGTTGGTGACGCTAACCCATAAAGGGTGGGTCTGTTCGCAGAACAATATTCAGTTCGATCTGGCGCGAGCCAAGCAGAAGGTGCGCAATGCTTTAGCCGGCACCAACTTCATCGCCAATTTCGATGCCGCGCTGTACACCAACGAGGACTGGACCACCGAGGGCATATTAGGAAAGCTCGTCTCGTTTCATTGTCACGCAGTGGTATGGGCACGCAATCGCTCCGAACTGGATCGGTTACGCAAGTACATTCGGCCTCGCTTTGAACCGATCTTGGGGAATGCGAACGGCGCTCGTTTCGATTCACTCGATACGGTAGATGATGCTGTTCGTGCTCTCGCATATCAGTCCAAGATGCCGTTTCTCGGTTACCGCACCACGGTTAATCAGAAGGGCAAAAAGACTCAGGTCAGCACTCCAAAGCTCACCTTCCTGTCGCGCTGGCATCTTTTCAACGAACTAAACAAATACTCACTGTTCGATTTCTCTTTGTCTGGTGGTGCCGGCGCCCACATTCTTCGAACAGCACGCAATCGTCTCAAAAAAGAACACAAAGCGTCGGAGCGTTCTTTCCAAGGAATCCCCGGTTCTAAAAGGCCGGCTAATGGGGCTTTGAAGCACCGCCAGAACCGTTCTGGGCGTCGAATTCCGTACTTGTAAAGGATTCCTAGGAAATCGCCAGAAGCACAACGCGGACGGGATTCCCAGGAAGAATTGTTATGGCTCAAGAAACTAAAATTGCATGGACCGATCATACTTTTAATCCGTGGATCGGTTGTCAGGAAATGGATGATGAATGCGATGGGTGTTATGCGCGCGTGCTAAACAGCCGCTGGAAATGGAACGGCGGCACTTGGGGGCCACATGCTCCGCGCACGCGAACGTCTGAAGGCTACTGGCGTCAACCTATACACTGGGCGAAGTGGGCGGTTGCACGAGGCGAATCAAGTCGAGTGTTCTCTGCATCGTTGGCAGACATCTTTGATAACCAAGCCCCGGAAGATGCGCGTGATGATCTGTTCGATCTGATCCGCAAGACGCCAGCGCTCGACTGGTTGCTGTTGACCAAACGTCCGGAGAACATCAGCAAGATGTTGCCGGCCGATTGGGGCGATGGCTACGACAATGTATGGCTTGGCGTGTCGGCAGGTGCCCAAAAGTGGTACGACCATCGCTGGTCGATACTCCGTAAGATCCCTGCCAAGATTCGCTTCATCAGCTACGAGCCGGCGCTTGGTCCGCTAAAGATCGCCGGACACTGGGGTCAATACCCGGACTGGATTATCTGCGGTGGTGAGAGCGGATCGAAGGCGCGGTACATGGAACCCCAATGGGCCTATGACCTTCGCGACCAATGCCAACGGTTGGATGTGGCGTTCTTTATGAAGCAGATGACCGGCGGTGAGAAGGTGCCGATCCCAGATGACTTGCTCGTTCGCGAGTTTCCGGAGGGCCGCCGCCGCCTGGCTGACTGATCTAACGTGAGTGGCTTGGGGCGCATCGAGTAACATCGGTGCGCCTCATTCATTTCGGTTCGGTAGTTGCGCCCTTACATCATGACGACGTTGGCCAGCGTAAACGGAGACCGCCGGCAATGCGTTTCAAATCAGCGACGATCCGCTTCTCGCCGATATCGTCCGGATCATACGGGCCGCCATACCAATCGAGAGCGGCCTTTCGTTTTTTGCTCTGCTTGCTGGCGATGTTGTCGAGAAACTCGTAGTAGCCCGGGACGCCGCCGCAATCCTCCGGCGGGCATCGTCGTTCACCACCGAGGAACTGCGGATACAGTATTGCTGGATCGATAGGCGTGAGCTTCTCGACGATGATCTTGTGCTGCCAGTTGTCGCCCATGTCGTAGACGTACGTAATGTCCGTTACGCTGTCAGCCACAAGCGCAGATAGCTTGGTCGTCGCCGCGACGGTGATCCGTTCGTTCCAATCGGGGTCGTTCTGAATCAGCAGGCTGTACTTGCGTTCGCCGGCCTCAAACTCCCACAGGTGACAATCAAGCCAGCCCATGATGGCCTGGATCACGCCGTGCACGTCTTTCAGACTCATCGAAGTGGGCACCGCGACGCGCCGCCATATCAGCGGTTCGATGTCCTCCAGTTCAATGCGCAGGATGGCAATGGCGTGGTCGTTGGAGACGGTCATGCTGGCAGTGTGACTGGCTCTCTTGGCCAATTCCAGGGCGACAGTTCTCGATCCACAGAGTGCCCCGGCGACAGCGGCGGCATGCGTGTCAGCGTCCCAATTAGACGCGCTGGACCCTCAATTGGGCGGCCAAACAAGCCGACTGGGCCGCCAATTTCAGTCCTGTAAATCAATTGCGATGCGCTGATTCAACATCAGCGCGACAAATCTCTAACAACGCATAGGAGCGTCTCATGTCCACTCATTGTCGACCGCTTTCGAAAATTCCCTTCGTTCAACTCTTCGATGGCCGCCTAGAAAAGTACGGTGTTCGGGAGAAGAAATATTCGAACACTACAAAGAATTACAGATACCTCGTCGGTCGCGATGGCGTTCTGGCCGTGTATCGAGAAAAGGACGGCGGCTGTAGTTTCACACGTCTTTGCTTTACGCCTGTGCCATGGACGGTGTTCGATGCGCTCGCTGACGAGTTCAAGATAGAAATCGTAACCGAGCATCAGCCCCAATATTGGGGATTTGACACTGAGGAGGAGTGGGACGCCTTTAACAAGAAAGGGTCTTCAGGAAAACGAGTGGGTGTTTTCAGCAACTTCAGAGCGCTGGGAGCATGCATGTGAGCACCTTGAGCCGCAGATATTCCTGGTCGCGTAGACCGTAGGCGCGCCGCTGGATGACGCGGATCTTGTTGTTGA
>JAPLPD010000106.1:0-8147 GCA_026400395.1 Alphaproteobacteria bacterium
GAGCCGAGGAACGTCCGAGTCCGATTCACCCGCTGGGTGCGCCATGATCGCCTCGCTCGATCCAGGATAAGGTGCTGATGCCTATATCTGAATCGGCGTGAGCGTTGCGGAAATCAGAGCGTCATCCGGGGAATGCGGGTGTAGACCACCGGCTCGCCGGACAGGACGCACATCGTGTAGCCATCCGGCGGCGCCTCGGCGCAGGCGCGCGTGCCGATGTTGAGCCCGCCGCCCGGCCGGTTCTCGACCACGAACGGCTGGCCGAGACGCTTCTGCAATTCCTCGGCGAGCAGGCGGGTGAACACGTCCCCTGCCCCGCCCGGCCCAAGCGGGATGATCAGCTTCACCGGCCGCGACGGATAGTCCTGCGCCGGCGCGGATGCCGTGGCCGCGAGCCATGCCGCGGCAGCGCCGATCAGTGCCCGGAACATCTGCCGCACCGCGCTCCTCCTTGGGTCTTGCCGATGTTCTTTGTTGTTGCCGAAAGTGTGCCGAACTTCGGCGCGCTTGCCTAGCGGGCAATTGCCCAACCCCGGCGGATGGCGCGGCGAAATAGACGTGCCCGGATGGGAAGCGTGTTTATAATGCCCGCGCATCCGGCGGATGAACGCCGGGGTCAGTTTTTGGGGAGCGAACAATGTCAGACAGCAATCCGGTCACCCGCCGCGCGGCAATGGCAGGCGCGGCGCTCGGCGCCGGCGCCGCCGCGCTCGGTGGCTCTCACGCGATGGCGCAAGGCGCCGCGCGCAAGACCTTCGTGCTTATTCACGGCGCGTGGCACGGCGGCTGGTGCTGGCGGCGCGTCGCCGATCTGCTCGAAGCAAAAGGCCACAAGGTGTTCGCGCCTTCGCTAACCGGCCTCGCCGACCGCTCGCATCTCTTGAGCAAGGACGTGATCCTCGACACCCACATCGCCGACATCGTCAATCTGTTCAAATGGGAAGACCTGAAGGACGTGTGTCTGGTCGCGCATTCCTATGGCGGCTGGCCGTCGTCGGGGGCGCTGGAGCAGATCGGCGACCGCGTGTCGTCGATCGTCTGGCTCGACGCGTTCAAGCCGAGCGATGGACAGAAGGGCGCGGACTACGCGTCGCCCTTCAGCCGCAAGGCGATGGAGGAAGCGATCGCCGCCGGTACGCCCGGCCGCAAGGCGCCGCCACCGGCGGCATTCGGCGTCAACGAGAAAGATCAGGCGTGGGTCGCCTCAAAGGTCACCGACCAGCCCAACGGCGTCGCGACGCAGCCGATCAAGCTCACCGGCGCGCGCGACAGGATCGCCAAGAAGACGTACATCCGCGCACCGAAATATCCGCAGGAGGCATTCGACAAGGCGCTGGCGGTGTGCAAGGCCGACAAGACCTGGAAGACCTTCGAGACGACCACGTCCGGCCATGACGTCATGGTCGATGCGCCGGAATGGCTGGTCGACATCATCCTGCAGGTGGCGTGAGCGCCGGCGGGCGCCGCTATTTCCCGGTCAGCAGTTCCTTGATCTTGCCGCTGGCCTTGCCGAAATCCATCTTGCCGGCGAAGCGCTCCTTCAGCGCCGCCATGGCCCGGCCCATGTCCTTCATGGTCTCGGCCTTAATCTCGTGCAGCAGCGACGAGATGGCGGCGCCGGCTTCGACGTCGGACATCTGCTGCGGCAGGTAGGCGGTGATGATCTCGATCTCGGCGCGCTCGGCGGCGGCGAGTTCCGGCCGCGCGCCCTTGTCGTAGAGTTCCGCCGATTCCTGGCGCTGCTTGATCATCTTCTGGAACAGCGACATCAAATCCGCCTCGTTGAGCGGTTCCTTGCCCTGGCCGCGGGCCTCGATGTCGGCGTTCTTGATCGCCGCGTTCATCATGCGCAGCGTTCCGACCCGGCGCTCGTCGCGGGCCTTCATCGCGTCTTTCACAGCGTTGTTGATGGTGTCGCGCAACATGGAAGGGCCCCTTTCCGGCTCGGTGCAAACCGGCTGTTCACATGGTGTCGCGGGCCTTTGACGGCGGCGGCCCGGAGGCCTATCTAGGCCCCTGATGAGCCCCAAACAAGACGATTCCGGCTGGATCGAGCGGAAACCCACCGCGTTGCTGGTGCTGGCGGACGGCACCGTGCTGGAAGGATTTGGCCTGGGCGCCACCGGCCTGGCGGTCGGCGAGGTCTGCTTCAACACCGCCATGACGGGCTATGAGGAAATCCTGACCGATCCGTCCTATGCCGGGCAGATCATCACCTTCACCTTTCCGCACATCGGCAACGTCGGCACCAACGACGACGACATCGAAACCGTCAATCTGGCGGCGACGCCGGGGGCGCGCGGCGTGATCCTGCGCACCGACATCACCCAGCCGTCGAACTTCCGCGCCAACCAAAACCTCGACCGTTGGCTGAAGGCACGCGGCATTATCGGGCTGTGCGGCCTCGACACCCGCGCGCTGACCGCGCTGATCCGCGAAAAGGGCATGCCCAACGCGGTGATCGCCCACGATCCGGCCGGAAAGTTCGATCTCGACGCCCTGAAGAAAGAGGCCCGCGAGTGGCCGGGCCTGGTCGGCATGGACCTCGTGCCGATGGTGACCAGCGCGCAGCGCTTCTCCTGGGACGAGACGCCGTGGCAGTGGGGCCTGGGCCACGGGCGGCAGGACAAGCCGGAGTTCCACGTGGTCGCGCTCGACTACGGCATCAAGCGCAACATCCTGCGGCTGCTGGCGAGCGCCGGCTGCAAGGTCACTGTGGTTCCGGCCAGGACCAGCGCCGAGGATATTTTCGCGCTCAAGCCCGACGGCGTGTTTCTCTCGAACGGCCCCGGCGATCCGGCTGCGACCGGACAGTACGCGGTGCCGGTGATCAAGAAACTGATCGACTCCGGCACGCCCACGTTCGGCATTTGCCTCGGCCATCAGATGCTCGGCATCGCCGTTGGCGGCAAGACCATGAAAATGCACCAGGGCCATCACGGCGCCAACCATCCGGTGCAGGACATGACCACCGGCAAGGTCGAGATCACCTCGATGAACCACGGCTTCGCCGTGGACAAGGACAGCCTGCCAAAGAACGTCGAGCAGACCCACGTTTCGCTGTTCGACGGCTCCAACTGCGGCATCGCGCTCAAGGACAAGCCGGTGTTCTCGGTGCAATATCATCCGGAGGCTTCTCCCGGCCCGCGCGACAGCCACTACCTGTTCACGCGCTTCGTCGGATTGATGCGGACGCGGAAGGCGCGGGCGGCCTGAAATGGCACAGGACGCCGCCCGCGGCGCTCTGTAGGATTCGACTGGTCCATGCCCATCACCCGATCGCCAAAGCCTGAAACCTTCATGTTCGCCGACGACGGCTCGGTGCCCAACAACGCACGGCTGCCGTTCTTGGTCTATCGCCACGTCATCGATCTGATCGGCTCGCCCGATCCGGAGCCGGTCATCGAAAAGGTGTTTCGCGGCAACGGCTGGGGCGATATGTGGCGCAACGGCGTGTTCCCCTACGTGCACTATCATTCGATGATCCACGAAGGCATGGGCATCGCGCGGGGCCGCGCCAAGGTCCGCTTCGGCGGCAACAAGGGCACCGAGGTTGAACTGTCGCAAGGGGACGTCTGCGTGCTGCCGGCCGGCACCGGCCATCAATGTCTTTGGGCGAGCCCGGACCTGATGGTGATCGGCGCTTATCCCAAGACCGGCAAGTACGACCTCTGCCGCGGCAGCAAGGGCGAGCACGCCAAGGCGCTGCAAAGCATCCCGAACGTGCCGTTGCCGGATACCGATCCGGTGTTCGGCAGTGAAGGGCCACTGCTGCTGCTCTGGCACCCGTAAAGCAACCGCCATGTCCGCATCCGGCTGGATCGACTTCTTCGACCACAAGCACTCGATCTATGTGAACGATCGCCACGAGGCCGCGCATTACCGCGGCGTCGCCGAAGGCATCCGGCCCTACGCGCCCGCAGGCGGCGTGCTGCTCGACTATGGCTGCGGCGCGGCGCTGTCGGCGGACCTGGTGGCGGAGCCGCTGTCGCGCCTGATCCTGTGCGAGTCGGCGCCAAACGTGCGCAGCTCACTGGCGGCGCGCTTTGCCGGCAACGGCAAGATCGTCGTTCGCAAGCCCGAAGACGTGCAGATGATGCCGGCCGGTTCGATGGACGTGATCATCATGCACTCGGTCACGCAATATCTGACCGGAGCGGAATTCGACGCGCTGGCGGTGCTGTTCCGCCGCCTGCTCAAGCCGGGCGGGCTGCTGGTGATCGGCGACGTGATTCCGCGCAAAATATCGGCGCTCACCGATGTGCTGACATTGTTGCGGTTTGGCGCGCAGAAGGGGTTTTTCTGGGCGGCGGTGCGGGGCCTGTTCCGTACTTTTTTCTCGGACTACCGGCGGCTCCGCCAATCGCTGGGCCTGACGCGCTACGATGCCGCCGAAATCCTCGCCAAGCTGGAACAAGCCGGTTTCTCGGCGGAACCGGCCCCCTCAAACATCGGCCACAATGAAAGGCGAAACAGCTTCCTGGCGCACGCACGCTGACGGGGGTTTGGGACGCCCGCAACCCTTATGGTTAAGCCGATATTAAGCAGGCTTTGCGACAAGGCGCATGGTGGTTTTGGCGCATGATGGTTTTGGCGCGTGTGGTTTTGATGGGGAGTGTTCGCTTGTCCAGACGCAAAGTCGCTTGTTTCGTCCTTTTCGGCGCCACCGCCGTAACCCTCGCCGGCTACAGCGCCCTGGCTCAGCGGTCCCACCGGGCAATCGTCGCCGACGAATCGAGCAGCGATTATCTGGCGCCCCAGACTTCCAATCGCACCTCCAAGACCAACCGCCTTTCGATCGTGACCGCCGCCCAGGCATCCGAGCCGCCGCCATCCTATGTGCTGGCCTCCATCGATCCGAACATGACCTTCGGCCGCGCCGCCGATCCGGCGATCGCCGCGACGCCGCTTCCCGAACTGGAAGCCGTGGCTCCTGTTTCGCCGACTGCCGCCGGGCCGAAGACCGCGGCGTTGCCGCCGACCGAGAAGCCGAAGCGGCTGCTGCCGCCACCGCCTGCTCCGCCCGCCGCGCCGCCGAAGACCGGCCTGCTCGACGACGGCCAGATTTCCGGACTGAAGGGCCGCCTGCGGCTCACCTCGGACCAGGCCGATTACTGGCCCGCCGTCGAATCCGCGCTGCGTGACGTTGCGCAGACGCATTTGCGCGGCGCAAAGCCCGCCGGCGGCAAGTTGAACATCGACACCAACAGCCCCGACGTTCAGAACTTGATCTGGGCCGCGATGCCGCTGCTGACGCGGCCGCGCGAAGACCAGAAGAGCGAAGTGCGAAAGCTCGCCCGCGTGATCGGCCTGGAGCAGGTCGCGTCGCAGATTTAAGCGGCGGCTGCGGAATATTGCCGCGCGGCGCATGGAACACCGCGCGAGGTCGGGCGTTTTCCTTTCGGAGATACCCATGCGCTTTCCGCACCTGCTGAAATTCTCGACCTATCGGGCCGAGCCGATCATGGCGGCGCTGGCCGCGGTCGCGATTGGCATGTTCGTCGGCACCTGGGTCATCGGTCCCGCCATCACCGGCACAAGCACCAGTGCGCCTGTTCCCGCGGATCGGGAGCGCACGACCTTCGCGGACATGGTGGCGCGTCCCGATCCCCCGCCCTATCGCGCCGCAACGCCCGCCTTCGAGATGGCAGCGCCGAACTATGCCGCCGCCGCCAAGGAAAAGGCGCTGGCCGAAGTGGGCAGCGCGCCGGCTGATCCTGATTTCACTCCGGAAGCGCCGGCGCCGTCCCGCACTTCTTCGCGCAACTCCCGCGCGTTCGACCGGCATCAGATTTACTAGCGTCTGACCCATCGATTCGGAACGACCACCGCCGCGATGATCGTCTGACACAACGATCGGGCCGGCGATTGGTCGCTATGGACTCGGCCGATCGACAAACGAATGGCGGCTGTTGACCGTCTCCACGTCGAAGCCGGCCGCCTTCTTGAAACTCGCGGCGGTGTTTTCCAACTCCTCCTGGGACAGCACATCATGAATGTGCTGGAAGCCACCCGGCGCGCGCTCTTCCGCGGTTTGCAGGATCGACTCCAGGCCGAGATTGCGGTTTCGCACGATCATGTCGTTCATCGCCGCGATCCGCTCGTTCTGATAGCGGGTCAGCGCCTCAACTGGATCGCGAACAGCCATCAATGACGCCGCCAGCACGCGGCCATCCACCACCGCTTGAGAACCCGCCTGGGCGCCGACCGGCTGCATCGGGTGGGCGGCATCGCCAATCAGGGTGACGCGGCCAAAGCTCCAGCGCGGGATCGGATCGCGGTCGACGTTGGGCAGTTGCAGCACATGCTCGGCCGGGGTCGCGGCGAACAGGCCATGCACGTCGAGCCAGGGGTAGCTCCATCCCTGGAACCGATCGACGCAAGCTTGCTTGTCGGCGGCGGTGTCCCAGGCTTCGAGCGGCGGCGAGCCCGGCGGAATCTTGGTGTAGGCGAGCCAGTTGATCATCACCTTGCCGCCCGGACGCTGCATCACCGGATAGAGGATCGCGCGGTGGGTGCGGTGGCCGACCACCGCCATCGACGCGCCGGTGAGATAGGGCGGCGCTTCGACGATCCCGCGGTAGTGCAGAAAGCCGTCGAACACCGCCTTCTCGCCCTTGTAGAAATGCTGGCGCACGGCGGAATGGATGCCGTCGGCGCCGATCAGGATGTCGCCTTCAGCCTCGCCCACGGGATGTCCCGACGGATCGGCGAAGCGGGCCATGACCTTTTCGCCACGCGTCTCAATGCTGGTGAGGCGGTGGCCGGTGACGACGGCGTCACCACCCAGACGCTGGTGGATAGCAGCCAGCAGTATGCGGTGCAGTTCGCCGCGCGAGATCGAAATCTGCGGCCAGCGGTAGCCGGCGCCGCGGCCGCGCGGCTCGGTCCAGATGAGCTGGCCGTGCTTGTTGTAGAACGCGAGTTCTTTGGTGATCACCCCCGCCGCCGCGAGCTTCTCGCCGAGGCCGAGCGCGGTCAGCTCGCGGATCGCATTGGGCTGCAGGTTGATGCCGTAGCCGAGCGGCGCGAGATTCGGCACCGCCTCGTAGACGCGGCAGGCGACGCCGATCTGGTGCAGGCTCAGCGCCTGCGACAGCCCGGCAATCCCGCCACCCATGATGATGACATGCATGGGTTTCAGTTCGGCTTGATGCCGGCCTCGCGGATGATCTTGCCGAAGCGCTCGTGGTCGCCGCGGATCTGCTCGCCGAATTTTGCTCCGTCGAGATAGGCGGCGCTCAGACCCACCTTGGCGATACGCTCCTTCACATCGGGCTGCGCCACGATGTCGGCGATCTCCCTGGACAGCCGCGCCAGCACATCCGGCGGCGTCTTCGCGGGCGCGGCGACGCCGAACCAGATGTCGAGATCGAATCCCGGCACACCGCCTTCGGCGATGGACGGTACCTGCGGCAAAGAGGCCGGGCGCTGCGCGGATGCCACGCCCAGGATTTTCACCTTGCCGGTCTCGACATGGGGCATCACGGCGGTGGGCGCTGCCCAGCCCATCGGGATCTGACCCGCCAGCACGTCGTTGAGCACCAGCGCCGCGCCGCGATAGGGCACATTCACGATCTCGATCTTGGCGAGCGCGTTGAGCATCATCATTCCCAGATGATGCGGCGAGCCGATGCCGGGCGTGCCCGCCGACAGCTTGCCGGGTTCTGACTTGGCAAGCGCGATCAACTCGCGCGCATTGTTGGGCGCAAATGACGGATTGGCGAACAGAATGAGCGGCGATGTCGCCACCCGCGCGATCGGCGCGAAATCCGCGATGTCGTAGGGCACGTTGACGTGCAGCCATTTGTGCAGCACGGCGGAGGTTTCCATCAGCAATAGCGTCTGACCGTCAGGCGCGGCCTTGGCGACCGAGTCGGCGCCGACCATGCCGCCCGCGGCCGGACGGTTCTCCACCACCACCGGCTGCTTGAGCCGTTCCGACAGCTTTTCCGCGATCAGCCGGCCGGTGGCGTCCACGCCGCCTCCGGCGCCGATCGGCACGACGATGGTGATCTGGCGCGATGGATTGAGTTGCGCGCCGGCGGGGTGCGCCAGCGTCATCAGCAAGCCAACGATCAATGCTTGACGCATCGTGTTCATAGGCCGGTCCTCCCTGGACGGGAGCGTAGCCACTTGTCGGCCCA
>JAPLPD010000106.1:8160-15016 GCA_026400395.1 Alphaproteobacteria bacterium
AAGCTCACACACTCCCGGCCATGAACAAACACACCGGACCGCTGCGCAACGAAACCCGGGCCTGGGTCGAGGTTCCCGCCGACGACAACGGCGACGCGATGATCGCGGCGATGGGTGAAGCCGGTGTCGAATATGTGTTCTTCACCTCGGGCTCGGAGATCGGCTTCTATCAGGAGGCGATCGCCAAGGCGCATGCCACCGGCCGCAAGGCGCCGAAGCTGATCACCGTCACCCACGAGCACGCGAGCCTGAACGCCGCGCTCGGCTATGCCGCGGTGAGCGGCAAGCCGGCGGTGACGGCGGCGCATGTGGATTGCGGCACGCTGCACTACGGCGGCGCGATCCACACCGCGTTCCACTCGGGACTGCCGGTGGTCATCACCGGCGGCGGTTCGCCCACCAGCTATCCCGGCAGCATTCATGGCGCGCGCGACGGCGGCGGGCACATCTGGCTGCAGCAAAATTTCGACCAGAACGGCATCGTGCGGCAGTACACCAAGTGGGACCACCGCATGCAGATGCAGGACAACGCGGGGCTGATGTTCTCGCGGGCGCTGCAAGTCGCGCGCACCGAACCCTGCGGGCCGGTGTACCTCACGCTGCCGCGCGAGGTGTCGCTGCACAAAATCAATGGTGCGAAATTTCCCACCATGCAGCAGCTCGGCGTGGCGAAGCCCGCCGCGCCCGACGCCGAAGGCATCCGCGAGATCGCACGGCGGCTGGCGAAGGCGGACAATCCGTTCGTTCTGGTGGCGCGCTCCGGCCGCGATCCGGCGACCGTGCCGGCGCTGGTGCGCTTGTGCGAACTGATGGCGCTGCCGGTCGCGCAATCGGGACTGCGCGCGTATCAATGTTTTCCGCTCAATCATCCGCTCTACATGAGCGGCGCGAGCCTGAAGGACGCCGACGTCATCCTCGCGCTCGATGTGGATATTCCGTGGCACGCCGATTCCAATCCGCCGCCGGACGGTGCGTGGGTGGCGATGACCGACGTGGAGCCCGCCAAGCGCCGCATCCCGACTATGGAATTCACCGCTGACATGCGCCTGACCGCCGGCGCGCTGGCGGTGATCGAAGCGCTGGAGGCCGAGGTCCGCGCGCTGATCACGCCGGATGATCAACGGCGCTTCGCCGCGCGCGCGCAAAAATGCGCCGAGGCGTCGGCTAAACGTCGCAGCGATCTCGCCGGGGACGCGAAATCGCGCGCCGGCAAGGCGCCGATCGATCCGAAGTGGCTGTCGTACTGCATCGCCAAGGCGCTGGACGACAATTGCATCGTGTTCGACGAGACGATCGCGCAGAACCAGATTCACGACTACCTGCATCTTTCGCAGCCCGGCGCGTATTTCCACAATCCGGCGTCGAGCGGCGGCTGGGCCCAAGGCGCCGCGTTCGGCGCCAAGCTCGCGGCGCCCGGCAAGGACGTCATCGCGATCTCCGGCGACGGCTTCTACATGTTCGGCACGCCGGTGCACGCACTGTGGGCGGCACGGCACTACAAGGCGCCGTTCATGGCGATCGTCTATCAGAACCGCAGCTATTCGACCGGCACGCTCCGCATCAACTCGGTCTATGGCGCCAACGAGAGTTACGCCGCCAAGGCCGAGTATGACGGCGGCTATTTCGATCCGCCGATCGACTTCGCCAAGGAGGCGGAGGCCGCCGGCGCCTACGGTGAGAACGTTACCGACCCGGCGCAGCTCGAAAGCGCGCTACAACGCGGCCTGAAGGCGATCCGCGAGGAAGGCCGTCCGGCGGTGATCTCGGTGTGGCTGGCCAGGCTGTTGCAAAAGGACTGATGGCAGATTGATTGCGAGACTGAATATCGCCAGCGCGGACCAACCGCGCGGCGAAAACCGGGAGGAGACCACGATGAAGCGCACATGCCGCCGTTTCCTCCCATTCGCCTGCGCATTCGTCGCCATATCGTCCGTCGCCTGGTCGCTTAGCGCGGGGGCACAAACCTATCCGTCAAAACCCATCACCATGAACGTGCCGTTTGCGGCTGGCGGCTCGACCGATGTGATCGGCCGCATCCTGGCGGAGCGGATGAAGGTGACGCTGGGCCAGACCGTGATCGTCGAGAACGTCACCGGGGCCGGTGGCACCATCGGCGTCGGTCGCGCCGCGCGCGCGGCGCCCGATGGCTACACCATCAGCCTCGGGCAGAACGGCTCGCACGTCATCACCGGAGCCACCTACGGCAACCTTTCCTACAATCTGCTCACCGATTTCGAGCCGGTGTCGCTGCTGGTGATTTCACCGTTCGTCATCACCGCGACCAAGACCACACCCGCGAACAACCTGAAAGAGCTGATCGCCTATCTCAAAGCCAACCCGGGCCGTACGGTCGGCAATGCCGGCATGGGCAGCATCACCCACGTTGCCGGCATGGTGTTCCAGAACATGACCGGCACCGACCTGCAGTTCGTGCCTTATCGCGGGACCGGACCTGGGATGCAGGATCTGGTGGCCGGGCAGATCAATATGATGATCGGCGATTCGATTACCGGCATGCCATCGGTGCGTGCGGGAATGCTCAAGATATACGGCGTTGCGTCCGATACGAGGCTGCCCTCCGCGCCGGATGTGCCGACCGTCGATGAGGCCGGCCTGCCGGGCTATCATATTTCGTTGTGGCACGGGCTCTGGGTGCCCAAGGGGACGCCGAAGCCGATCATCGCCAAACTGCAAGAGGCCGTGATCGACGCGCTGGCCGATCCCGGGACCAAAGCGAAGCTGGCCCAGGCCGGACAAGAGATTTTCCCGCGCGAGCGTCAGAACCCGGATGCCCTGCATGCATTGCAGAAGTCCGACATCGAGAAATGGTGGCCGATCATCAAGGCCAGTAATTTCAAGGTGGAATAGAGCTTCCGGCCAGCCGGCGGCATCCGCCACCGAAATTTCCGCGCTTCGACCGCCGAAACGCTGCCGCATGCTTAACCCGAGCTTACGAACTGCAACGACTTTTGATGCGCCGAATGAAGTTCCGTTATTCGCACAATTTTACGCGAAGCTAATTCCGCCCGTTTAAGCCGTTGGAAAGGCAGCCACACCCACCGCAGATGAGACTGATGCCGTATCGCAAAGCAAGCCAAGGCTTAAAAAGCGAGACGCCCAAGCGCCGTTTCGACGAATGGCTGCTGCGCGCCGGCCCCTACGGCGGCGCCATCCTGGCGCTTTGGGCCGTGCTGCTGATCTGGATCGGCGCGTTGCATTTTTCACGCAGCGAGAAGACGCAGGCAGAGAACGCCGCTATCCACCACCGCCGACAATCTGGCACGCACCTTCGAGGAGCACATCATTCGCTCCATCCGCGCCGCGGATCAGACACTGCTCTATGTACGCGACCTCTATTCCAAAAATCCCGAAAGCTTCGACATTTCGCTCTGGACCCAGAACGGACAATTCCTGAGCGACTTCAGTTTTCAGGTGGTCGTAATCGGCAAAGACGGGCGCATGGTCGCGAGCAACATCCCCGGGTCGAAGCCGGGCCTCGATTTAAGCGATCGCGAACATTTCCGGATTCACGCCGACCGGCAAACCGACGAACTGTTCATCAGCAAGCCGGTGTTCGGACGCGTCAGCAACAAGTGGTCGATCCAGGTCACGCGGCGGATCAATATGCCCGACGGCCTGTTCGGCGGCGTCGTCGTCCTGTCAGTAGACCCCGATTACCTGACCCGGTTTTACAAGTCTATCAACATCGGCGAACGGGGCTCGATTGAATTGGTCGGGATCGACGGGATCGTTCGCGCCCTCGCCTCGCAGAGCCAGCCTGCGATCGGCCAATCGGTGGCCGGCGGCAAGTTGATGCAGCAGTTCGCATCGGCAAGAAACGGGGCTTTCTACGGGCGCAGCCCGCTCGACAACATCGACCGCCAGTACGTGTATCGCGGGATAAGAGGATACCCGCTGATCGTCACTGTCGGCCTCGCGCAAGACGAGATTTTTCGCAACTACGAAGCAAACCGGCGCACCGACTTCACCATCGCATCCGCCCTGACGCTCTGGCTGTTGGGCATGACCTACCTGATGCTGCATTATCAAAGAGCGCTCGCACGCGCGCGCGATGCCGCCGAAGCCGGCACCCGCGCGAGGTCCGAGTTTCTCGCAATGATGAGCCACGAGATTCGCACGCCGATGAATGGCGTGGTCGGCATGTCCGAGGTTCTGCTCGACAGCGGACTGAACGACGAGCAGTTGTCCTACGCGCGGACGATGCGAACCTCGGCGGAGCATCTGCTGCAGATCATCAACGACGTTCTCGACTTCTCCAAGCTCGAGGCCGACCGCGCCGACATCGAGCAGGTGGAGTTTGATCTTCACGATCTCATCCGCGGCACCGTCGACGTCCTTTCGACGCAGGCGCGGGAACGCAAGCTCAGCCTCACTGTTGAAATCGGCCCCGACGTTCCGGCTTGGATCGCCGGCGACCCGGTGCACCTGCGGCAAGTCCTGCTCAATCGAGACGGGCGGAGTGTCGGTGGCCGTTGCCGTCGATCCTCAGCCGATGGTGCCCGGGACACTCCGGCTGGCGTTCGCGGTCAAGGACACCGGAATTGGAATCCCGAAGGACGCGTTTTCGCTGCTGTTTCGGGAATTCCATCAGCTCGATAGTTCGATCGCGCGCCGGTTCGGCGGCACCGGACTGGGGCTTGCGATCAGCAAACGTCTGATCGAGCTCATGGGCGGTACAGTCGCGGTTGAAAGCGAAGTCGGCAAAGGGACCACTTTCCGCTTCACTGTGGATTGCAAACGCAGTTCGCTGCCGATGCCCGCACCGGATGCCGAGGACGGGCCGAACCTTGCGCCTCGCCTCTCCATCGATCCGAAACGGCTCCGGATTCTGCTTGTCGAGGACAACAAGACCAATCGACTGGTGGCCACCAAGCTTCTCGCGGGCCTCAGCTGCGGCGCCGACATCGCCAAAAACGGGGTCGAGGCCGTCGAGGCTTGCAGCGCGGTCGCCTATGACGTGGTCTTCATGGACGTGATGATGCCCGAGATGGATGGCCTCACTGCGACGCGCGCCATCAGGCAGTTGACGGGAGCCCATGGAACGCCGCGGATCATCGCCCTGACGGCAAACGCCCACAATGACGACAGAGACATGTGCCTGGAAGCGGGAATGGACGACTTCGTCGCCAAGCCGGTCACGCGGTACAGTCTCACGGCCGCGCTTGCACGATGCGAATCGCAACCAGGTGTGACGAAGCCGCCAAAACGTGCTTTTGAAACGAAACCAGCAGCGCGCGCTGCGGCATTCGATGCGGCCATCTTCGGCGAACTTGCGGAAGCGCTCGGTCCCGCCGACACCCTCCTCGTGCTCGAAGCGTTTCGCAGCGACCTTGAATCGCAGATTCAAACAATGCGCGAGGCCGCCAAACAAACCGACAGGGGCCCCCTCAAACGGACCGCCCATACGATCAAAAGTTCGGCCGCGTCCCTCGGATTTTTGGAGCTTTCCGATTTTGCGAAAGCGATCGAACGTGACGCCGCCGGGCTGAACTGGCCCGCGCTTGACGCCCGCATCGACGAACTGGCCCGTGCCGTGAACGACATCCAACTCGTGATTCAGCAGAAGCTCGAATCCTGCGCTGCGCTTTCCCAGAAAGGAATGATCGATGCCTAGCCCTGCCTTCGCTTCGACCGAGCCACAAGAGGACATCTTCCGCCTTCTGGTGATCGATGACGATCTCATTCAACGCACCATCATCTCCAAGCTCGGCAGCCAGTCTGGATTTCAAGTCCGAGGCGCTTCGTCGTACGCCGAAGCAGTGCAACTCCTGACCTCCGCGCGCTTCGATTGCATCACGCTCGATCTGTCGCTCGGAGAGCACAGCGGCGCCCTTCTGCTCCGCACCATCGTGGACACCGGGAATCGCGTTCCCGTCATTGTCATCAGTGGCGCGGAACAACATGTCCTGGAATCCACGGTCAAAACCGCCAAAGCGCTCGACCTCGACTCGCTTCCGCTCGCCAAGCCGCTGAACCTCGCGGACCTGCGGACCGCCTTTACCAGGAAACGCCAAAGCGCCCTGACCCGGCGGCATCTCAATCAGCTTGTTCTTCACCCCAAGCAAACGTCCGCCGCAATCGCCAAGTAGCGGCCGAATGACGCAAAACCCCAGGTGACAACTGGCCTTTCGGGCTATTCCGGGGTTGGCGGGGGGCTGATTCTGGTCTAAGCACCCCTCGCGCGGGCATTCCCCGTGGCGGGGCGAAGGACGCGCGGAATGCGCGCCCTTTTTTTGTGTGCCAAGCCGTTTCGTGAGGATTTTTGGCCCGATGCCGAAACGCACCGACATCAAGTCGATCCTGATCATCGGCGCCGGACCGATCGTGATCGGCCAGGCCTGCGAGTTCGACTATTCCGGAACGCAAGCCTGCAAGGCCCTCAAGGAAGAGGGCTACCGGATCGTGCTGGTGAATTCCAATCCGGCCACGATCATGACCGACCCCGATCTGGCGGACGCGACCTACATCGAGCCGATCACGCCCGAGATCGTCGCTAAGATCATCGAGAAGGAGCGGCACGTTCTTGAAGGCGGGTTCGCGCTGTTGCCGACCATGGGCGGCCAGACCGCGCTCAACACCGCGCTCTCGCTCAAGAAGATGGGCGTGCTGGAGAAATTTAACGTCACGATGATCGGCGCCACCGCCGAGGCGATCGACAAGGCCGAGGACCGCGAGCTGTTCCGCAACGCGATGACCAAGATCGGCCTGGAGACGCCGCGCTCGCACCAGATCAAGACGCTCGCGCAGGCGCTCGACGCGCTCGACGACATCGGCCTGCCCTCCATCATCCGCCCGTCGTTCACCATGGGCGGCACCGGCGGCGGCATCGCCTACA
>JAPLPD010000316.1 GCA_026400395.1 Alphaproteobacteria bacterium
CATGGAGATCACCACCTATCTCGAACAGGCGATGTCGTCGGAGCTGCAGGGCAACGTCGTCGATCTTTGCCCCGTCGGCGCGCTGACCTCGAAGCCCTATGCGTTCGCGGCACGGCCGTGGGAATTGACCAAGACCGAGACCATCGACGTGATGGACGCGCTGGGCTCGGCGATCCGCGTCGATACGCGGGGCCGCGAGGTGTTGCGCATCCTGCCGCGGGTGAACGACGACGTGAACGAGGAATGGATTTCCGACAAGACGCGCCATATCGTCGATGGCCTGCGCACCCAGCGGCTCGACCAGCCTTACGTGCGCGTCAACGGCCGCCTGATCCCGGCGACCTGGACTCAGGCGTTCGAGGTCATCACGGCGAAGGTGAAGGCGGCGAAGCCCGGACGCATCGGTGGCATCGCCGGCGATCTCGCCGCCATCGAGGACATGTTCGCGCTGAAGGACATGACTGCGCGCCTTGGCTCGAAGAACATCGACAGCCAGGACGGCGCTGCGTTCGATCCGGCGCAAGGACGCGCGACCTATCTTTTTAACGCCACCATCGCCGGCATCGAGCGCGCCGACGCGCTGCTGATTGTCGGATGCAATCCGCGCCGCGAGGCGGCGGTGCTGAATGCGCGCATCCGCAAGCGCTGGCGCGCGGGAAAATTCCCCGTGGCGCTGATCGGCGAGCGGGTCGATCTGACCTATTCTTACGATTATCTCGGCGCTGGCCCCGATACGCTCGGCGAACTGGCCGCGGGCAGGCACAGCTTCGCGGAGACCCTGAAGAAGGCCGAGCGTCCTTTGATCATCGTCGGCGCCGGCGCTCTGGCGCGGCCCGATGGCGCGGCTATCGCGGCGCTGGTGGCCAAGGCCGCCGTCGAGCTTGGCGCGATCAAAGAGGGCTGGAACGGCTACTCGGTGTTGCACACCGCCGCGTCGCGGGTCGGCGCCCTAGAGATCGGCTTTGTCCCGGGCGAGGGCGGGCTCAACGCCGCCGCGATGGCCAAACCCGGCGCGCTCGACGTGCTGTTCCTGCTCGGAGCCGACGAAATCGACGTTCCGCCCGGCCCATTCACCGTTTATATCGGCACGCACGGCGACAACGGCGCGCATCGCGCCGACGTCATTCTGCCCGGCGCGGCCTATACCGAAAAGTCCGGTCTGTACGTCAACACCGAAGGCCGGGTTCAGATGGCCAGCCGCGCGAGCTTCCCGCCCGGCGACGCCCGCGAGGACTGGTCGATCCTGCGCGCGCTGTCGGATGGGCTCGGCGCCAAACTGCCTTACGATTCGCTGGCGGGCCTGCGGCAGGCTCTGTTCAAGGAGCGGCCCCAGCTTGCGCGTATCGGTCAGGTCGTGGCGGCGGACGCGGCCGACCTCCGGCAGCTCGCGGCCACGCCGGACAATCTCGACAAGGCCGCGTTCGGCGCGGCGATCGAGGATTTCTATCTGACCAACCCGATCGCCCGGGCTTCCGCGGTGATGGCCGAATGCTCGGCGCTGGCCGAAAGCCGCGCCTCGATGACGGCGGCGGAGTAGGACAATGACATTCGCCGAACTCTGGACCGGTTACCTCTGGCCGCTGATCGTGATCGTCGCGGAATCTCTGCTGCTGCTGGTTCTGCTGCTGGTGTCGATCGCCTATGTGCTGCTCGCCGACCGCAAGATCTGGGCGGCGGTGCAGATGCGACGCGGCCCCAACGTCGTCGGCCCGTTCGGCCTGCTGCAGTCATTCGCCGACCTGCTCAAGTTCGTGCTGAAAGCCAACAAGGGCGTGTTTCTGCTGGCGCCGCTGGTGACCTGCACGCTGGCGCTCGGCGCCTGGGCGGTCATTCCGGTCAACGCCGGTTGGATGATCGCCGACATCAACGTCGGCGTGCTTTACATCTTCGCGATCTCGTCGCTGATGGTCTACGGCATCATCATGGCGGGCTGGGCGTCGAATTCGAAATACGCATTCCTCTCCGCGGTCCGCTCCGCCGCGCAAATGGTCTCCTACGAGGTCTCGATCGGCTTCGTCATCATCTGCGTGCTGCTGTGTGCGGGCTCGCTGAAGCTCTCGGTCATTGTTGCTGCGCAAGACACCCGGTTCGGCATGTTCGGTTGGTACTGGCTGCCGCTGCTGCCCATGTTCGTGGTGTTCTATGTGTCGGCCCTGGCCGAGACCAACCGCCCGCCGTTCGATCTAGTCGAGGCGGAGTCCGAGCTCGTCGCCGGCTTCATGGTCGAATACGGCTCGTCGCCGTACATGATGTTTATGCTCGGCGAATACGTCGCCATCGCCACCATGTGCGCCATGGGCACGATCCTGTTCCTGGGCGGCTGGCTGCCGCCGTTCCAGGTGGCGCCGTTCACCTGGGTTCCGGGCGTGATCTGGTTCGTGCTCAAAGCGCTGTTCATGTTCTTCCTGTTCGCCATGGCAAAGGCGGTCGTGCCGCGCTACCGCTACGACCAGTTGATGCGGCTCGGCTGGAAGGTGTTCCTGCCGCTTTCGCTGGCGATGGTGGTGATCGTCGCCGCGGTGCTGCAATTCGGCGGCTTGGCGCCGAAAGGATGATGCGATGAGGCTCGATCAGGCTGCGCGATCCATCTTCCTGACGGAGTTCGTCTCGGCGTTCTTCCTGGCCATGCGCTATTTCTTCCGGCCGAAGTCGACGCTGAACTATCCGTTCGAGAAGGGGCCGATCTCCCCGCGGTTCCGCGGCGAGCACGCGCTGCGCCGCTATCCGAACGGCGAGGAACGCTGCATCGCCTGCAAGCTTTGCGAGGCGATCTGTCCGGCGCAGGCTATCACCATCGAGGCTGGGCCTCGACGCAACGACGGCACACGCCGCACGACGCGCTACGATATCGACATGGTGAAGTGCATCTATTGCGGGCTTTGCCAGGAGGCGTGCCCGGTCGATGCCATCGTCGAGGGGCCGAACTTCGAGTTCGCCGCCGAAACGCGCGAGGAACTCTACTACGACAAGGAAAAGCTCCTGGCGAACGGCGACCGCTGGGAACGCGAGATCGCCAAGAACATCGCGCTCGACGCGCCGTATCGGTGAGGGGAAACGCGCGATGATCCTTCCCGCCCTGTTTTTCTATCTCTTCGCCGGCGTTTGCGTGGCATCGGCCTTCATGGTGATCGCTGCCAAGAACCCCGTGCATTCGGTGCTCTATCTCATTCTTGCCTTCGTCAACGCGTCGGGCCTGTTCGTGCTGATGGGCGCCGAGTTCCTGGCGATGATCCTGATTGTGGTCTACGTCGGCGCGGTCGCCGTGCTGTTCCTGTTCGTGGTGATGATGCTCGACGTGGATTTCGCCGAACTGCGCCAGGGCGTGCTGCAATACCTGCCGGTCGGCGTGCTGGTCGGGGTGGTGTTTCTGGCCGAGCTTCTGTTGGTGGCTGGAGCCTGGGTGATCGCGCCCGGCATGCCGCAGGCGATCTCGGCGCCGACACCCTCGACCATGACCAACACCGAGGCGCTCGGCCGGGTACTCTACACGCAATACGTCTATTACTTCCAGGCCGCCGGACTGGTGCTGCTGGTCGCCATGATCGGCGCGATCGTGCTGACGCTTCGGCACAATCCGAAGGCCAAACGCCAGAACATTTCCGATCAGGTTGCGCGGACCAAAGAGACTGCGATGGAAGTCGTTCAAGTCAAGTCGGGGCAGGGGATCTGACATGACCATCGGTCTTAGCCACTATCTGTCGGTTGGCGCGATCCTGTTCACGTTCGGGATTTTCGGAATCTTCCTCAACCGCAAGAACGTCATCGTCATTCTGATGTCGATCGAACTGATCCTGCTCGCGGTCAATATCAATTTTGTCGCGTTCTCCACGCACCTCGGCGACCTCACGGGGCAGGTGTTCGCCCTGCTGGTGCTGACGGTCGCCGCGGCGGAGGCGGCGATCGGGCTTGCGATCCTCGTGGTGTATTTCCGGAATCGCGGTTCGATCGCGGTCGAGGATATCAACATGATGAAGGGCTAGCGCATGATCCCGAAAAGTGGGAACCGGTTTTCGGACCCGATCATGCGTCGGGGGAAATAGCGCATGTATCTGGCAATCGTCCTTCTGCCGCTCTTGGGTGCCATCCTTGGCGCGGTGATCGCGCTCGCCGGCGCCCGCGCCCGGTTCCCAGGCGCGGAGCCTTCGGACGATCACCACGCGCCGCACGCGGACCACGGCGCCCACGCCGCCCAAGCTCATGCCGATGGCGGCCAAGACGATCATCACGGGCCGGTCGAGCCGGCGGCGGCGGGCTCCCGTGCGACCGAAATCATCACAACGTCGTTGCTGATGATCGCCTGCGTGTTGGCCTGGATCGCGTTCTGGAAGGTCGGCTTCGGTCACCAGGACGAGCGCGTGCGGTTGTTCACCTGGATGATCTCAGCCGACTTGAAGGTCGATTGGGCGCTGCGCATCGACACCCTCACAGCCGTGATGTTGGTTGTGGTGACCACCGTGTCGGCGCTCGTGCATCTCTATTCCATCGGCTACATGGCCGAGGACCCATACCGTCCGCGGTTCTTCGCCTATTTGTCGTTGTTCACCTTCGCCATGCTGGCGCTGGTGACCGCCGACAACCTGGCGCAGATGTTCTTCGGCTGGGAGGGCGTCGGGCTCGCAAGCTATCTGCTGATCGGATTTTGGTACCACAAGCCGGAGGCCAACGCGGCCGCGATCAAGGCGTTCGTGGTGAACCGCGTCGGCGACTTTGGTTTCGCGCTCGGCATCTTCGGCGTGTTCATGATGACGTCGTCGATCGATTTCGACACGATCTTCGCGGCGGCGCCGTCGCTCACCGGCAAGACCATCGACTTCTTCGGCTGGCGCGCCGACGCGCTGACGCTGATCTGCCTTCTGCTGTTCATGGGGGCGATGGGCAAGTCGGCGCAGTTCCTGCTGCACACCTGGCTGCCGGACGCCATGGAAGGCCCGACGCCGGTTTCGGCGCTGATCCACGCGGCCACGATGGTCACCGCCGGGGTGTTCATGGTGGCGCGCTTGTCGCCGCTGTTCGAACTCGCGCCGAATGCGGCCGCGTTCGTCACGCTGATCGGCGCCACCACCGCGTTCTTCGCTGCGACGGTCGGCCTCGTGCAGAACGACATCAAGCGCATCGTCGCCTATTCGACCTGCTCGCAACTCGGCTACATGTTCGTGGCAATGGGGGTGGGCGCCTATTCGGTCGGGATGTTCCACCTGTTCACCCATGCGTTCTTCAAGGCGTTGCTGTTCCTCGGCTCGGGTTCGGTGATCATGGCGATGCACCACGAGCAGGACATCCGCAACATGGGTGGCTTGCGCAAGAAGATCCCGTTCACCTACTGGTGCATGGTGATCGGCACGCTGGCGCTGACCGGTTTCCCGCTCACCGCGGGCTATTTCTCCAAGGACGCCATCATCGAGGCGGCTTATTCGGGTCGCAACCCGTTTGCGATCTATGCGTTCGTGATGACGGTGATCGCGGCCTTCATGACGGCGTTCTATTCGTGGCGGCTGATCTACAAGACCTTCCACGGCGCTCCGCACGACCAGCGCCACTACGACGCGGCGCATGAGAGCCCGCTGGTGATCCTCATTCCGCTCGGCGTTCTCGCCGTTGGCTCGCTGGGCGCTGGATTCGCTTTCAAGGAGTTCTTCGCCGGTCACGAAGTCGAGCATTTCTTCCGCGAGTCGTTGAAGCAGGGTCACATCATCGACGAGATGCACCACGTCCCGTTCATCGTGGCATGGCTGCCGACGGTCATGCTCGCGCTCGGGTGGGGGCTTGCCGCCTACATGTATCTGCTGCACCCGGAGATCGCGCCGCGGCTCGCCCGTCAACACGACGCGCTGTACCGCTTCCTGCTCAACAAGTGGTACGTCGATGAGCTGTACAACCTGATCTTCGTGCGCCCGGCGCTGTGGTTTGGCCGCGTGTTTTGGAAGGGCGGCGACGGTTACATCATCGATGGTTTCGGACCCGACGGCGTCTCGGCGCGCGTGCTCGACATCACCCGCAACATCGTGCGGCTGCAGACCGGCTACCTCTATCACTACGCTTTTGCCATGCTGATCGGGGCGGCGGCGCTGATTACCTGGTTCATGTTCTCGGGCGCCGGGGTGCATTGATGGCGAACTGGCCCGTCCTTTCCGTCACCACCTTCCTGCCGCTGGTCGGCGTTCTGTTTCTCGCCATGCTGCGCCAGGACGAGGCCGGCGCGCGCAACGCCCGCTGGGTGGCGCTCTGGTCCACGCTCGTCACATTCGGGGTGTCGCTCAATCTGGTGTGGCGGTTCGATCCGTCATCGCCGGAGTTCCAGTTCGTCGAGAAGCAGCCGTGGCTCGCCGGGTTCGGCACCTATCACATGGGCGTCGACGGCATTTCGCTGCCGCTGGTGATCCTCACTACGGCGATCATGCCGATCTGCATCGCCGCGAGCTGGCGCGCCATCAAGCTGCGTGTCCGCGAATATATGATCGCGTTCCTGGTGCTGGAAACGCTGATGATCGGCACCTTCTCGGCGCTCGATCTGGTGCTGTTCTATCTGTTCTTCGAGGGCGGCCTGATCCCGATGTTCCTGATCATCGGCGTCTGGGGCGGTCCGCGCCGGGTCTATGCGAGCTTCAAGTTCTTCCTTTACACGCTCGCTGGCTCGGTCCTGATGCTGCTCGCCATCATGGCCATGTACTGGCAGTCGGGCACGACCGACATCACCGTGCTGCTGCGACACGCCTTCCCGCGCGACATGCAGCCGTGGCTGTGGTTTGCGTTCTTTGCTTCGTTCGCGGTGAAGATGCCGATGTGGCCAGTTCACACCTGGCTGCCGGACGCCCACGTCGAGGCGCCGACCGCGGGGTCGGTGGTGCTGGCCGCGATCCTGCTGAAAATGGGAGGCTACGGCTTCCTGCGCTTCTCGCTGCCGATGTTCCCGGTCGCCTCGCACGACTTCGCGCCGCTGGTGTTCGCGCTGTCGGTGATTGCCATCATCTACACGTCGCTGGTGGCGCTCGTCCAGCAGGACATGAAAAAGCTGATCGCCTATTCGTCGGTGGCCCACATGGGCTTCGTGACCATGGGCATCTTCGCCGCGACCGCCCAGGGCGTGGCCGGCGGCATCTTCCAGATGGTGTCGCACGGCGTCGTCTCCGCCGCGCTGTTCCTCTGCGTCGGAGTGGTCTACGACCGCATGCACAGCCGCGAGATTTCGACCTACGGGGGCCTCGTCAACCGCATGCCGGTCTATGCCGCCGTGTTCCTGCTGTTCACCATGGCGAACGTCGGCCTGCCGGGCACTTCGGGCTTCGTCGGCGAGTTCATGACCCTGCTGGGCACCTTCAAGGTCAACATCACGGTCGCGACGCTGGCCACGCTCGGCGTGATCCTGTCCGCCTGCTACGCGCTCTGGCTCTATCGCAAGGTGGTGCTCGGCAAGTTGGAGAAGCCGGCGCTCGCCCACATAACCGACATGGGCTGGCGAGAGATCGCAATCTTCACGCCGCTGATCGTGCTGACCTTGTGGCTCGGTTTCTATCCCAAGCCCGTGCTCGACATGTCGGCGTCCTCGGTCACGGCGTTGCTCGACAACTACCAGCGGGCGCTCGCGCCGAAGTCCGCCGCGCTGGTGAAGTGAGGCATCGCCGATGAACGCCGTCCCGCTCTCGTCGATGACCCAGGTGCTGCCGGAGATCGTGCTGGCGATCGGAGGCATGGCGCTGCTGATGTTCGGCGCCTATCGCGACCGGGTCGACAATGCCGTCTGCGTTCTGTCGGTGCTGCTTCTGGCCGCCGCTGGCGTGACCGTCACGATCATTCCGAACGGCAACGTGTTCGGCACCAGTTTCATACTCGATGATTACGCGCGATTTCTGAAAATACTGGCCTATCTCGGCTCGGCCTTTGCGATCGTCATGTCGCTCAACTATCAAACCCTCGAAAAGCAGCGGACGTTCGAATACCCGATCCTGATCCTGCTCTCGACGGTCGGCATGGGCATGCTGATCTCGGCTGGCGATCTGATCGCGCTTTATCTCGGCCTCGAACTGATGAGCCTCGCGCTCTATGTGGTCGCGGCGTCGAACCGCGACTCCCTGCAATCGACCGAGGCGGGTCTGAAGTATTTCGTCCTCGGCGCGCTGTCGTCGGGCATGCTGCTCTACGGCTGCTCGCTGATCTACGGCTTCACCGGCAACGTGTCGTTTAACGGTATCGCCAAGGCTTCGTCGCAGGGCGGCCTCGGGCTGATATTCGGGCTGGTGTTTCTGTTCGCCGGATTCTGCTTCAAGGTGTCCGCCGTGCCGTTCCACATGTGGACGCCGGACGTCTACGAGGGCGCGCCGACACCGGTGACAGCGTTCTTCGCCGCCGCGCCTAAAATCGCCGCCATGGCGATCTTCGCCCGCGCCACCATCAGCGCGTTTCCGGGCATCACCCACCAGTGGCAGCAGATCGTGGTGTTTGTCTCGATCGCCTCCATGGCGCTCGGCGCCTTCGCCGCGATCGGCCAGACCAACATCAAGCGGCTGATGGCGTATTCCTCCATCGGACACATGGGCTTTGCCCTGGTCGGTCTCGCCGCCGGCACGCCCGAAGGCGTTCAGGGCGTGCTGGTCTATATGTCGATCTATCTGGCGATGACAGTCGGCACCTTCGCGGTGATCCTGTCGATGCGCCGGAGCGAAGGCATGGTTGAAAAAATCAGCGATCTGTCGGGTCTCTCGCGCAGCAATCCGGGGCTGGCGTTCTTCCTGGCGCTGCTGCTGTTCTCGCTCGCCGGCATCCCGCCGCTCGCGGGCTTCTTTGCGAAATACTATGTGTTCCTCGGCGCCATGAAGGCCGGGCTCTACGGGCTCGCGGTGATCGGCGTGCTGGCCAGCGTGGTGGGCGCTTATTACTACCTGCTGATCGTCAAGATCATGTACTTCGACGAGCCGGCCAAGGACTTCAACCCGGTGCCGGGCGAACTCAAGGCCGTGCTTGGCGTCGCCGGCCTGTTCAATCTTCTCTACTTCGTCTACCCCGCGCCGCTGATCGGCGCGGCCGGAATCGCCGCGAAATCGCTGTTTTGATGGAGTTGCATCCCACCGCGGCGGCCGCTGGCGCCCGGCTGGTTGCTCTCGATGCGATCGGCTCGACCAGCGCCGAAGCTTTGCGGCTCTCCCGCGCGGGTGAGCGCGGGCCGCTCTGGCTCACGGCCAAGAGCCAGTCGGCGGGGCGCGGGCGCAGGGGCCGGATCTGGGTGTCGGAGCCCGGCAATCTGTATGCGAGCCTGTTGCTGACCGTTCCTTCGCCGCCGGAGCGCCTCCCGGAGCTTTCGTTGGTGACGGCGCTCGCTGTCCACGACGCCGTCAGCGGTCGCGTTCCGGGCCTCGCCGGCCGCGTGGTGCTGAAATGGCCGAACGATCTCCTGATCGACCGCAACAAGTTCGCGGGCATTCTGGTCGAAGGCGAGGGCGCGGCCGTCGCGATCGGTATCGGCGTCAACTGCGTGCATCATCCGGCGCAGACGGAGTATCCGGCCACCGATCTGGCCACCGCCGGTGTCCGCACCTCGCCCGAGAGCCTGTTCGGCGCGCTGTCGGGTTCCATGCAGGTCCGCCTCGCGCAATGGGACCGCGGCGCGGGCTTTGCCGCGATCCGCGCCGATTGGCTGTCCCGCGCCGCCGGGATCGGCAAGCCGATCCGCGTCAAGGCGGACGGTGGCGAAGTGTCCGGCACTTTCGAGGGGATCGATGAGGCGGGCCGCTTGGTTCTGCGGCGGCCGGATGGGACAATGCAGACGATGGCTGCGGGCGACGTGTTCATGACGGCGAGGTAGGTGACTATGGCCGGTCAGCAGGGCGAGCTTGTATTTGCGCCGCTTGGCGGTGTCGGCGAGATCGGTATGAATCTCGCCATCTACGGGCTCGGCGATGCGCGCCGGCGCACCTGGCTGATCGTCGATGTGGGCGTCGCCTTCGCCCAGGAGGAAAACCTGCCGGGCATCGACCTGGTGTTTCCCGACATTAGCTATCTGATCGAGCAGAAACGCAACATCGCCGGCATCATCCTCACCCATGCGCACGAGGATCATTACGGCGCCATGCTGGACCTGTGGCCCAAGCTGCAGGCGCCGGTCTATGCGACGCCGTTCACCGCGGCGCTGCTCGACGCCAAGCGGCGCGGCGAATACGGCGCGCCGGAGATCCCGGTCAACGTGATCGAGCTTGGCTCGCGCTTCAACATCGGGCCGTTCGACATCGAGCTGGTGTCCGTTGCTCATTCGATCCCGGAATCGAATTCGCTGATTTTGCGAACGCCGCACGGCAACGTGCTGCACACCGGCGACTGGAAGCTCGATCCGACGCCGGTGCTCGGGCCGCCGACCGATGAGGCGAAGCTCCGGGCGTTCGGCGCCGAGGGCTGCCATGTGCTGATCGGCGACTCCACCAACGCGGTCCGTGAGGGGCGTTCGCCGTCGGAGTCCGATGTGGCGAAGACGCTGACCGAATTGATCGTGCAGGCGCCGCGCCGCGTCGCCGTGACGACATTCGCCTCCAACGTCGCCCGCATCAAGGCGGTCGCTGACGCGGCGCGATTGGCGGAGCGCGAAATCGTCGTGGTGGGCCGCGCCATGGAGCGCGTCATCGGCGTGGCGCGCGAGACCGGCTACCTCAAAGGCGTGCAGCCGTTTCACGGCATGGACATCTACGGCCACCTGCCGCCGGACAAGGTGGTGGCGCTCTGCACCGGCAGCCAGGGCGAACCGCGCGCGGCGCTCGCCCGCATGGCGGCCGACGAGCATCCCGAGGTGGCGCTGTCGAAGGGCGACCGCGTCATCTTCTCGTCGCGGCCGATCCCCGGCAACGAGAAGGCCATCGGCCGCGTGATCAACGGCCTGATCGAGCAGGGCGTCGAGATCATCACCGATCGCACGCATCTGGTGCACGTATCCGGCCATCCGCGCCAGGCCGAGCTCGAGGACATGATCGGCTGGGTGAAGCCGCGCACGGTCATTCCGGTGCATGGAGAGTCGTTGCATCTGTCGGAGCACGCCAAGCTGGCGCGCCGCCTCGGCAGCCGCACCCTGAAGATCAGCAACGGCGATCTGGTCCGGCTTGGGCCCGGCGATCCCGAGATCATCGACGAGGTTCCGGCCGGCCGGATCTACAAGGACGGCGTGCTGTTGATCGCGGCCGAGACGCGCACCGTCGCGGACCGCAAGCGCCTTAGCTTTTCCGGCATCATCAGCGTGGCGCTGGCGGTCGATGAGAAAGGCCAACTCGTGGCCGATCCGGAGATCGAGTTGATCGGCATCCCGGACAACACCGCCGAAGGCGCTCCGATGGAGAACGTGGCCTACAACGCCGTGGTCGAGACCTTCGACCCGCTGCCGAGGCAGCGCCGGCGCGATCCGGACTCGGTTGCCGAGGCGATCCGCCGCGGCGTGCGCGCGGCGGTGGCGCAGCACTGGCGGAAGAAACCGAACGTCACCGTGCACATCCTGGTGGTCTGAGTTCGTCCCGGCCGCGTCCGTCGGCGCCAGCGATGCCTTGCCTGGATGTGGGCCGCGCCTGCGATCGCGCGTGACATTACGGGCGGTGCCGGCCGCTGAAGCGGAATAGCGAGCCGCTCGATGATTTCCCGCGCTATCATTGCGAGAGGGGCTGTCCAATCGGCGGTTCAAGCTGGAATATCGGTGCTTGCAGAAAACGCCCGACGACTGAGATCGGGCGATCAGAGGGAGGGCTCGATGGTTCGCAAAATCGGCGCGATCGTGCCGGGTCTTTTATCGGTTCTTGCGTCGGTTCTTTCGCCTGGCGCCGCGAGCGCCCAAGCATGGCAACCGACAAAGCCGGTCACCATGGTCATTCCGTTTCCACCCGGGCCTGGCCTCGATCTGGTGGCTCGTCTGGCCGGCGACAAGCTCAGCGCCGCGATCGGCCAGCCGGTGGTTTACGAGAACCGCACCGGTGCCAGCGGTTCGATCGCGGCGGAATATGTCGCACGCGCGGCGCCGGACGGCTATACGCTGATGGCCGCTGCCACCAGCACGCATGCCACCAACGTGCACCTGATCAAGAATCTCAGCTACGACCCGGTCAAGAACTTCACGCCGATCGTCACTTCGGTGGAGACCATCGGCTGCCTCGTGGTCAACACGGCGGTGGTGCCGGTGAAGTCGGTTGCCGAACTGGTCGCTTACGCAAAGGCCAATCCGGGCAACCTGTCGTTCGGCTCCTCTGGCGCGGGCTCGTTCTTTCATTTGGCCGGCGAACTGTTCAACCAGGTCGCTGGGGTGAAGTTGACCCATGTGCCCTACCGAGGATCGGTCGCTGCCTTCACCGACCTGATCGGCGGTCATATCCAGGTCAACTTCACGCAATTGTCCCAGGCGATGGCTTATCGCAGCAATGAAAATCTCAAGGTGCTCGCGGTGCTTGAGACGGTGCGGTTCTCGGCGCATCCGGAGTTTCCGTCGATCAGCGAGCAGCTTCCGGGTTTCCGCATGCCGCCCACCTGGAACGGTCTCGTCGGACCGTCGGGGATGCCCGAGCCCGTGGTGGTCCGGCTCAACGCCGAGCTGAACAGGGCGCTGTTCCTTCCCGAAGTGAAGAGCAAGCTTGAGGACAACGGTTATCGGGTTGTGGGGGGCACCGGCGAGGCGTTCGGCAAGCGCATTGAGGGCGACATCGCCTTCTATGGGCCGATATTCAAATCGGTTGGCGTTGCGGCGCAGTGAGGCGCTGGCCGCGGAGGCCTGGGCCGGTTAGAAATGGGAGCCGGGCCGTGCAGCCCAACTCCGAGAGAACCTGCCATGATTGGACGGCTCAACCACGTCGCCATCGCAGTCCGCGACATCGCCAAGGCTTCCGAGGTCTATCGCCGGACGCTCGGCGCGTCTGTGTCGGCCGTCGTTGCACAGCCGGCCCACGGGGTGAACACGGTGTTCATCACCTTGCCCAACACCAAGATCGAACTGCTCGAACCGCTCGGGTCGGATTCTCCCATTGCCAAGTTTCTGGAGCGCAATCCGGATGGTGGCATCCACCACGTCTGTTACGAGGTCGATGACATTCTGGCCGCCCGCGACCGGTTGAGGGCTGAGGGCGCCCGCGTGCTGGGCGACGGCACGCCGAAGATCGGCGCCCACGACAAACCGGTGCTGTTCCTGCACCCCAAGGATTTCTGCGGCACCCTGGTTGAGCTCGAGCAGGCCTGATGGCAACGACCACGGCGATCGCCATCTATTTCCTGATCTGGTGGATTGTGCTGTTCGCCGTGCTGCCATGGGGCGTTCGCGCGCAGGGCGCGGACAGCCCGCCCGGAACCGATCCCGGTGCGCCGCAGGTGCCGCGGCTCATGGCCAAACTATTGTGGACGACCGGGGTGGCTGGCGTGCTGTGGGCAGGGTGCGCCTATGCCTATCTCAGCGGGCTGGTGAGCCTCGACAGCCTGGCAGCGCTGCTTGGATTTCCGCAGCAGTTTCGCTGACCCAATCGGGCAAAAAAATAGAGCAGGGCCAAGGCCCTGCTCGAAACTTCTCAAGCCTAGTCTTAGTCCCGATTTGCCTTACGGTTTTTCGGGTTGCCGCGCTGAACGCGCGGTCTGGCCTTGATCCTCCCAAGACGTGGGCCGTAATGGGCACCGCCCCGCACGGTGATTCGATCCTAGGTGATCTAATCGGTGTTGTCATTCTTGCACCGCAACATAGGCATGGACCCCCTCGGGGCATTGGCGCAGGTCCTTGGCGCGCTTGTATTTTCGCGCCCGATCCGCTTTCAGTGCCGCTTCCTTGCCGCCCACCCGATTCTTTGAGACCGGAATGCGCCTGTCACGTTTCTTCCTGCCGATCATGAAAGAGATCCCGAAAGAGGCGGAAATCGTCTCCCATCGGTTGATGCTCCGCGCCGGAATGATGCGCCAGGAGGCGGCCGGCATTTATGCCTTCCTGCCGCTGGGACTGCGGGTGCTGAGGAAGATCGAGCAGATTGTTCGCGAGGAGCAGAACCGCGCCGGCGCGATCGAACTTCTGATGCCGACCATTCAATCGGCTGACCTGTGGCGCGAGAGTGGCCGCTACGACGCCTACGGCAAGGAGATGCTGCGGATCAAGGATCGCCACGAACGGGAAATGCTGTACGGCCCGACCAACGAGGAGATGATCACCGAAATCTTCCGAGCCTACGTGCGGTCGTACAAGGATCTGCCGCTCAATCTTTATCACATTCAATGGAAATTCCGGGACGAGGTGCGCCCGCGGTTCGGGCTGATGCGCGGCCGCGAATTCCTGATGAAGGACGCCTATTCGTTTGACTTGGATCAGGCTGGCGCGCGGCACTCCTACAACAAGATGTTCGTCGCTTACCTGCGGACCTTCGCGCGGCTTGGTCTGAAGTCCATTCCGATGCGCGCGGAGTCCGGGCCGATCGGCGGCGACATGAGCCACGAGTTCATCATCCTCGCCTCGACCGGCGAGTCCGAGGTGTACTGCCATAAGGACTATCTCGATATTCCGGTGCCGGGCGCCGACGTCGATTTCGATGACATCGTGGGGCTGCAGTCCACGGTCGATCAGTGGACATCTAACTACGCCGCGACGTCGGACATGCACGACGCCGCGGCCTTTGGGCAGATTTCGGCCGACAAGCAAGTGGCGGCGCGCGGCATTGAAGTGGGCCACATTTTTTATTTCGGCACCAAGTACTCCGAACCGATGAAGGCGGTCGTCAGCGGCCCTGACGGCATCGAGAAGCCGGTCCACATGGGTTCCTACGGCATCGGTCCGAGCCGGCTGGTGGCGGCTATCATCGAGGCATCCCACGACGACGCCGGCATCAAGTGGCCGGAAGCCGTGGCGCCATTCCGGGTGGCGATCCTCAATCTCAAGCAGGGTGACAGCGCCACCGACACGGCCTGCGAAGGTTTCTACCGCGATCTGATGGGCAAGGGGATCGACGTGCTCTACGACGATACCGATCAGCGCGCCGGCTCCAAATTCGCGACTGCGGACCTGATTGGCATCCCGTGGCAGGTCGTGATCGGCCCCAAGGGGCTCGCGGCGGGCACGTTCGAAGTCAAAAAGCGTGCGGACGGCAGCCGGGAAAATCTCAGTCCGGCGGCAACTATTGATCTGTTGACTCGATAGCTGTGTGTTTCTGATACGGCGTGCCGCCGATGCTGGCTTGAATTAGCCAGAATCGGATGAAATCGAAGAGCACCAAGGGGATCAATGAGCGAACCCACCGGGACACGGCCGTTTGCCCCGTTTGAATGGATGCTGTCGTTGCGCTATTTGCGGGCGCGGCGCCAGGAAGGATTCATATCGATCATCGCCGGGTTCTCGTTCCTCGGCATCATGCTCGGTGTGGCGACCCTCATCATCGTGATGGCGGTGATGAACGGCTTCCGCAAGGAACTCCTGGGCAAAATCCTCGGCCTCAACGGCCACATCCTGGTGCAGCCGCTGGAATCTCCGCTGACCGATTATCTGGAGGTTGCCGCGCGCCTGTCCAAGCTCGATGGCATTCGCCTCGCTGTGCCGATCGTCGAAGGCCAGGCGCTGGCCTCTTCGCCATTCAACGCCGCGGGCGTGCTGGTCCGCGGCCTTCGCGGCGACGACCTCGCGGGGCTTACCTCGATCGCCAAGAACATCAAGCAGGGGACGCTGGAGGGCTTCGACCAGGGGCAGGGTGTGGTGATCGGCCGCCGTCTTGCCGACCAGCTCACGCTGCGCGCCGGCGACAGCGTGACACTGGTTTCGCCGCGCGGCGCCGTGACGCCGATGGGGACCACGCCGCGCATCAAGGTCTACAAGATCGCCGCGGTGTTCGAGATCGGCATGTCGGAGTATGACGCCGCCTTCGTTTTCATGCCGTTGGCAGAAGCGCAGGCCTATTTTAATCGTAACAACGACGTCACCGCGATCGAGGTGTACACCGACAATCCAGACAAGATCGTCCTCTATCGGCAAATGGTCACCGAAGCCGCCAAACGGCCGATCTTCATGATCGATTGGCGGCAGCGCAACGCCACGTTCTTCAGCGCGCTTCAGGTCGAGCGCAACGTGATGTTCCTGATCCTCACGCTGATAGTGCTGGTGGCGGCGTTCAACATTGCGTCGAGTCTGATCATGCTGGTGAAGGACAAGGGGCGCGATATCGGCATTCTGCGAACCATGGGGGCGTCACAAGGATCGATCATGCGGGTGTTCCTGATCACCGGCGCCGCGATCGGCGTGATTGGCGATCTGGTGGGTTTCTTGGTCGGGCTGGTGGTCTGTCTCAACATTGAGTCGATCCGCCAGTTCATGTCCTGGATGACCAGCACCGAACTGTTTTCGCCAGAACTCTACTTCCTGTCTCGACTGCCCGCCGATCTCGATGTCGGCGAGACAACCGCCGTTGTTGTGATGGCGCTGGCGTTGTCCCTGCTGGCTACGCTTTACCCGTCGTGGCGCGCGGCGCGCCTCGATCCGGTCGAAGCGCTGCGGTACGAATGAGCCGCCGATGGCCGAACAGGAAAAACCGGTCGTCTTTCTGCATCAGGTCGAGCGCCGCTATCACCAGGGCGACGCGGTTCTGGAAATCCTGAAGGGCGGCGATCTGGCAATCTGGCCGGGGCAGTCGGTGGCGCTGGTGGCGCCGTCGGGCGCCGGCAAGTCGACTCTGCTGCATATCGCCGGGCTCCTGGAACACCCCGATGGTGGCGAGGTCTATCTCGACGGCGCGCCGACCTCGGGGCTGTCGGACGCCATTCGCACCCGGCTGCGGCGCAATGCCATCGGCTTTGTCTACCAGGCGCATCATCTGCTGCCGGAATTCTCCGCGATTGAGAACGTGATGATGCCGCAGATGATCCGCGGTCTGGGGCGGAACGAGGCGCGCAAGCGCGCCGCCGAGTTGTTGTCGTATCTGGGTCTTGCCGAGCGGCTGACCCATCGCCCGGCGGAACTGTCCGGCGGCGAACAGCAGCGTGTTTCGATTGCGCGCGCGGTCGCCAACGTGCCGCGGCTGCTGCTGGCCGACGAGCCGACCGGAAACCTCGATCCAAAGACCTCGGACCACGTTTTTCAGGCGCTGTCGCAGTTGATCCGGGCATCGGGCCTCACCGTGATGCTGGCGACCCACAACATGGAGATCGCCGCGCGCATGGACCGGCGCGTGACGATCCGCGACGGGCAGATAGTCGAGCTGCCGTAGCTCGGTCGACGACGAGACCGCGCTCTGCCGATCGGCCCGCAAATCCACAAGGCGTCTAGCGTTGGGCCAATCGAACGTCGGCGCTTGACAAGAGAACATAACATGAACTATGTTCTCTCTTCGTTCAAGGAAGACATCATGTTCCGCGCCGTTGTGGAAGAAGCCGCTGCATTGACCTCGATCACCCTGTTTCTCGGAATGATCGCCGTCTGGGCTCAGGTGCTTGGAGCGCTTTAGGTCACATTGGCATCGTACCGGTGTCATCCGGGTGTGCTTGCCTAAGCCTGTTGGTTGCGTAGCGTTGAGTTTGCGTGTTCGCCATTTGCGGTCCCCCCAACCGCTCGTCATACCCGTCTGCCGCGGGTATTCGCGTCCGGAGATCCCCATCCCCGATCGGACGTGGATGGCCTCGGAAACAGGGCTTGCCCGGTTCCCGAGCCATGACGGCGGTGCGGCCGCGCCTGGCAGCGGTTGCGGCCGACGGAAATAACCCGGTCTGGGAACCTCACGTCCTGCGAAACTTATGACCTGGGAAAAGCGGGCACGGTTCGGCCCCCGGGGCGGATGGAGGTGGACAGGGTGGGTCAGCGTCCCCACCATCTCTTGAAACCGAATCGTCGAGGCCCCAGTGAGCGCTGATCCCGGCTTCGTGCATTTGCACGTGCATTCCGCCTATTCGCTGCTGGAGGGCGCGCTGACCATCAGCAAGCTCGCCGAATACGCCAAGTCGGACAAGCAGCCGGCGCTGGCGCTGACCGATACCGACAACATGTTCGGCTCGCTGGAGTTCTCTGAAAAACTCGCCGGCTACGGAATCCAGCCGATCGTGGGCTGCGCTCTGGCGATCGATTTCGGCGACGAGACGCGCGATCCGCGATTGGCCGGGCGGGAACGGCCAGTACCGCGCATCGTGGTGTTGGCGGCCCGTGCGGACGGCTACCGCAGCCTCATGCAACTCTGCTCGCGGGCATTTCTGGAAACCCCGTCGCACGAAAAGCCCCATCTGAAACTGGCATGGTTCGAGGGCATGACCGACGGGTTGATCGCGCTCACCGGCGGTCCGGGCGGACCGCTCGACGCAGCGATCCTGGCCGGTCAGGCCGATCTGGCCGCCAGCCGCTGCGCCACTCTGCAACGGTTGTTCGGCGACCGGCTCTATATGGAACTGCAGCGTCACGGCACCCCAGGCGAGCGCGCCACCGAACCGGCGCTGGTCGAGCTTGCTTACGCGCGGGCCATTCCCCTGGTCGCGACCAACGAGCCCTTCTTCGCCAAGCGCGAGGACTATGACGCCCACGACGCGCTGATCGCGATTGCGGAAGGACGCGTGGTGGCCGAGACCGATCGGCGGCAGTTGACCGCCGAGCACTACTTCAAGAGCCGGGCCGAGATGGCCGCGCTGTTTGCCGATCTGCCGGAGGCGCTCGCGTCGACGGTGGAGATCGCGCAGCGCTGCGCGTTCCGGCCGCGGACGGAAAAGCCGATCCTGCCGCGCTTCTCGGTGGGCGATCGTGAGGTCGATGAGGGCGCGGAACTGCGCACGCGCGCCGAGGCCGGCCTTGATAGGCGTGTCGCGGCCTATGGGCTCGCACCCGGCCGAACCGTTGAAGAGTACCGCGAGCGGCTCACCTTCGAGTTGAAGGTGATCGAAGGGATGAGATATCCCGGCTACTTCCTGATCGTTTCCGACTTCATCCAGTGGGCGAAAGACCAGGGCATTCCGGTTGGGCCGGGCCGCGGCTCGGGTGCGGGATCGCTGGTCTCCTACGCGCTGACCATCACCGATCTCGATCCACTGCGGTTCAATCTTCTGTTCGAGCGCTTCCTCAATCCGGAGCGCGTGT